>JAYVXQ010000346.1:0-13233 GCA_043785025.1 Acetobacteraceae bacterium | reverse complement strand
GCCGTCATCGCGGCGCGCGGCGCCCGTGCCGCCGGATCCGGCGTCGTGGCCGCTGGCGCGGCGGCAGCGTCGTGGTCCGTTGGCCTGGCTTCGGCGTCAGGCCCAGGGACCGGGTCGGCCGGAGGTTGGGGTGCATCGGGGGCTTGCGGCGCGAGCTCGACGGACGCATTCGACGCCGGTTGGGCCGGGGCTTTCAGCGCCGCTTTCGCCTCCCGTTCGGCGGCGGCGCGGCGGGTGCTGATTTCCTTGATCGCGGCCAGTTGAAGCCGGCCGAATGACAGGATCTGGCGGCGTAACATCCGCGCGTCCTGGATTGTCGCGGCGGTGTTCGACTCAAACAGCAGATCCGCCGCCACCGACTGGTACATCACCGCCTGCGTGGCCAGCGAAACCTCCGCGCCGTCCCGCGGCTCAAAGGCCTCGATTTGATAGGAGGCCGCCTCGGCGCGGGCCATACGGCGTTCCTCCGTGTCGCAGGGCCGGTTGGCGATGGCGATGACCGTGTCGCTGGAGAACAGAGACACGAAATTTTCGATGTTGTGCATGAGACGAGATCCTTGCCGCCATCCGGTTATGGCTTTTTATTCCTTTATTTGGCGGGGTAGTCAAGGAAATTTTACGTTAAATGACCGTTATACGGACTTTAATCCGTTCGGAGATCGCGGATGCATGGTCTTGGCGACAGGCAGCGTCACTCGCCCGACAATTCCCGGCGGCGGCGGTCCAGTTCCTCGCTGTAGCGGCGCAGCGCGTGCTGTTCGGTCAGCAGTCCGACGACGCGCCGTGTCTCCGGTCCGTCGACGACCGCCAGAGCGTCGCTTTCCGCGTTTTCGAACATCGCGACTGCTTCCTTGATGGTCATGTTCGGCAGCAGCACGGTATCGGCGTGATGCACCAGCTCGCCGACCATGTGGTCGTCCTGGGCGTCGGCGTAGACCTCGGCGATTTGGACGATCCCGGCATAGCGATCCTCGGCGTCGACGACGACCACGCGGTGCTCCGAGCCCAGGGAAAAGTCGGATTTGAAGTCGGGGAGGATCATGTCGGTGGGGACAGTGCGGACCTCGCGGCGCATCATGCGCTCCACGGTCAGGTTGCGCATCCAGCCGATGTCGACGGCGCTGCGGATGGCCTCGCCGCGCAAATGGAAGCGCCAGGTGGCGAAGGAGTAGCCGAAGGTGCGGCGTACGGTGACGGCGGAAACGACGCAGGCGGCGAGGACGGCGACGGCCATGGGCAGGCTGCCGGTGGATTCCAAGGCCAGGAACCCCATCGTCAGCGGCCCGCCGATGATCGCGACGGCGAGGCCGCTCATGCCAACGAGGGCGCATAGAGTGGGGGAGATCGCGTGCTCGGGGCTGACGCCGGCCATCACCAAAGCGAAGGCCTTGCCCAAGAGAGCGCCGAGAAACAGCGAGGCGAAGAACAATCCGCCGCGAAAGCCGGAGCCGATGGAAATCGCGGAGGCGACGGCTTTCACGACCACGAGAAACATCAGATATTTCAGCGAGTATTCGGCGCCGATCACGACACCCAGGGCGCCGTGACCCGATGACAGGATGGCGGGGGTATTGAGGGCCAGCAGGCCGACGGCGAGGCCGCCGATCGCGGGCCGGGACCATGTGGACAGGCCGAGGTGACGGAATGCGCCCTCGGTCAGCGTCACGCCGCGCATGATCGCGATGCCCAACAGCGCGCATAACATGCCCAGGGCCATGATCGGGATGTAGTCGAGGGATTCGATTTGGGCGGGGAGCAATCGAAGCTCGAACAACTCGCCGCCGATGCCGTGGACGACCGCGATGGAGACGAGGGCGGCGACGGCGACGGGTCCGAAGGTGCCGATGGAATAGGTGCCGATGACCAGTTCGAAGGCGTAGAAGGCGCCCGTGAGTGGCGCGTTGAAGGCGCCGGCGATGGCGGCCGCGGCGCCGCAGCCGACGAGGAGGCGTAGGTCACCTCGGCGCACCCGGAAGGCGTGGCCGACGCGTGAGGCCATGGCGGCGCCGATCTGGGAATACGCCGCCTCCAACCCGATCGAGGCGCCGACGCCGTTGGACACGATGGTTTGGGCGACGACGACGAGGCTGCCGGTCAGGGACATGCGACCGCCGAACAGGGCGTTCGCCTCGATCGGGTCGACTGAGCGGCGGTTGTAGAGACGGGCGATCAGCAGGGAGCCCAATCCCAGGACGAGGCCGCCGATGGCGGGGACGGCGACGGTGGCGAACAGGTTCAGGTGGCTCATGGCGCTGAGGCGCTGGTCGTGGCCGATGCCGAACAGGACCTGATGCATTAATTGGGCGGTGGCGGAGATCAGCTGCACCGCGAGGCCGCTGGCGACGCCGATCAGGGCCGCGAGGACCAGCAGCCAGACCTCATCGGCGCGGACCATGGCGCGCAGGACCTGGGGGGCGTGGGATACGACCGAGCCGAAAGCGCGCTTTGGACGGGCTTTGATGGTGTTGCCTCGGGCTTCACGCGGGTTGGACGCACCCCTCCCGCGGCGGGGGGATCCCGCGACGGCGGATTCTCCAGGCGTGGCCGGCATATGCGACGTCCCATGGAGGGAGGGTTCAGACAACGTCCCCTTTTGGAACGATGCTCAGGTCCAATCAATGGCCCCGTTGGGTATTGGCCGCCATTGATGGCTAAAAAATGGTGTCATGTGGTGGGCGGCATGCCCCGATCGGCGCGGGTGGCGGCGAGGTCGTCGTCGATGAAGGCCTGGATCAGGTCCGCCACGGGCTCGTGTTTCGCGAAGCCCAGGGCTTGGGCTTTGGCGGTTTGGAAGCGTGGGGGCCAGGGGCCGACGATGGCCAGGACGGCGGGGTCGGGTGTCCGGGTGATCAGGGCGGCGGTGCCGGGACGGATCGCCTCCAGGTTTGCCAGCAATTGTTGGATGGTGGCGCTGATGCCCGGTGGATTGATCCCGAGGTCGTGGCCGAGGGCGCCTGGGGGCAAGGACGCGGCGTGCAGGAGCCAGTCCACCGCGCGGCGGGGGCTGCACACCCATGCGGCGAAGGTGTCGGGGACCGGCAGCTCGGCTTGTAAGCCCAATAGAGGCTCGCGCAGGATCGCCGAGAAGAAGGAACTGGCGGCTTTGTTGGGGCGGCCGGGGCGGATGATCACGGTCGGCAGGCGGATGGTCACGGCGTCCATGAAGCCGCGGCGGGTGGCGTCGGTCAGGATGAGCTCGGCGGCGGCTTTTTGCGCGCCGTAGGTGTTGGCGGGTAATTGGCGCGAGTCATCGTTGGGGACGGCGTCCTGCCCGCCGCTGAAGCTCGCGACGGAGCTTGTGAACACCACGCGTGGCGGTTTGCCGCCGGTCGATGTCAAACGGCGGCAGGCGTCGACGACGGCATCGGTGCCGCGCAGGTTCACCCGGCGGCCGAGGTCGTAATCCGCCTCGGCCTGGGCGCTGACGACGGCGGCGAGGTGGAAAATCACGTCGGTGCCGGTGGGGATCGCGGCGTCCGGGAGTTCGGTGATGTCGCCGCCGAGGCTTCGCACGGGAAAGGGTGCCGTGGGAGCTGGTGGCGGGTTCAGGTCGAACAGCGTGAGGGCGGTGACGCCCAATGACCCGGTGCGCGCGAGATGGGCGGCGATTTTCTGGCCGAGAAATCCGCCGCCGCCGAGAATGGTGATTTTCATCGAAGCCTCCTGGAATTGGGGTTTATGTTTCGTGCCGTTTCTGGATTGACAAGGGGGGCGTGAACAAATGTCGCACGATCTGGGAGAACGGCCGGCGAATCGGGATTCGTTGGTTATTGCCTGATCTGGTGGGCGGATAAAAGGATTAACATCTTATTAATAGCCCTTTTTTCATTGTATGTTCTCCCTTTTCCCGCTACCAACCGGCCCATGCTTGACGATTTCACGGGAACCAACATAGAACGCATTTCAGGTTGCCGGTTTGTTCCGGGACTCCTGATAACAGACGCCCGAAACGAAATTCTTCCATGAAGCCCTCACCGGGGATTAGTCATCATGCTGACCCGTAAACAATACGAGCTGCTGGTCTACATCGACTCCTATTTGAAACGAACGGGCTACTCGCCCAGTTTCGAGGAGATGAAGGAGGCGTTGGCGTTGAAGTCGAAGTCGGGGATTCACCGGCTGATTTCGGCGTTAGAGGAGCGTAATTATCTGGGCCGCCGGCATCATCGGGCGCGCGCGCTGGAGGTTTTGCGTATGCCTGATAACATGGCCTCGCAATCGGATTCGTTGGTCGAGTTCGCGGAGGATGAGGAGGATCCGCCCACGTTTACTCCGAATGTGATCAAGGGCGACTTCACGGGACGCATTCAGGCGGTGCGGGCGGCGAACGACGCGGCGGCGGTCAAGCTGCCGTTGTATGGACGGATCGCGGCGGGCCTGCCGATCGAGGCGTTGCGCGATACCTCCGCGATGATCGATGTCCCCGCGTCGCTGTTGGGGGCGGGCGATCATTACGCGCTGGAGGTGTCTGGCGATTCGATGATCGACGCGGGCATCCTGGACGGCGACACGGTGTTGATCCTGAAGGGGGAGACGGCCGAGAACGGTCAGATCGTCGTGGCGCTGGTCGATGATCTGGAGGTGACGTTGAAGCGGTTGCGCCGGCGCGGTAATTCGACGGCGTTGGAACCCTGCAATCAGGCGTATAAATCGCAGATCTTTCCGGCCGACAAGGTGAAGGTTCAGGGGCGGCTGGTTGGGTTGTTGCGGCGGTATTAAATTATGTTTGAGAGGGCGATTCACGTCAGAGGTTGACATTAACCTCTGACGATCGCGCTCTGAATTGGGGGCGGCTGGTTCGCCGCCCAACCGGTCCGATCAGTTTAAACGCAAATCCAGAATATGTTTTGGATCGGCTTTCAGCTCGCCTTTTTCGACGCGCTTGACGATGTCGGTGAGGGCGATGTTGGCGGGTGTGGGGATCCCGACCTCCTCCCCCTTGCGGGCGATGAAGCCGTTCAGGAATTCGATTTCGGTACGGCGACCCTTCATCATGTCCTGGCCCATGGAGGGGCGATGTTCGCCGCCGCCGGATTTGCTGACCTCGGCGAGGCGATGGGCGTCGTAGGCGGCGGTGGCGTCTGGGTCGCCTTCTCCGGCGCGGGCGATCACTTCGGGGTCGATATGATGGATTTCTTCCAACTCATAGCCCAATGCCTGACCGACGCGGATGGCTTCCGAGCCGAGGCGGGCGCCGAAGCGGCGGAGGGCGTCGTTGGTCAGGATGTCCTTGCTGACCAGGCCGGTGCTGGCGGACATGCCGTTGGCCATGCCGTTTGTCACCAGTTTCGACCAGCGCTCGCCCCAGATATTGGTGGTCGCCAGGGCTGAGTCGGCGAGAGCGACGAGGCGGCGGATTTCCGTTACGCGGTCGGTGATGCGTCCGTGCACTTCGCCGGTGCGAAAGACCGTGTGTTTATCTCCACTTTTGCCGGCGGCGCGGCGGACGTGGCCGGGTTCGCAGAGGTCGACGGTGATGGAGCTGGCGATGCAGCCGATGACCTTGCCCCAGCCGACGACGCCGGCGATGGTTTCCTCGTTCATGCAGTTCTGCAATGAAACGATGAAGCCGTTGGGGCTCAGGTATTGGGCTATCATCGTGGTCGCCCATTGGGTGTCGTATGATTTCATGCAGACGAAGGCGACGTCGAAGGGTTTTTCCTTGGCGGCCTGTTGCAATTCGGTCAGATGCAGCGCGCGGACGGGCGTCGACCATTCCGGGACGTCGCGGATGTGGGAGACTTTGAGGCCCTTGGCCTTCATCGTCTCGACGTTTTCGGGCCAGGGGTCGATGAAGGTGATGTCTTCCCCGGCGCGCGCCATGTGCGCTCCGGCGTAAGCGCCGACGGCGCCGGTTCCCATGACGGCGATTTTGTATCCCATTATATCCTCCCGGATGATCCGATGTGGCGCAGTTTCATCAAAGCCGGTTGAAACGCAATGGGGACGTGGGTTGGGTGGGGGCTATCTGGGCTCGGCCCAGACCCGCCAGGAGGGCGCTGCCCTCCCCATGGGCCATTGGGACCTCCCGCCAACGGCGGTAACCCTTCGACCCCGTTGGTTTGTTCCCGTAATGAAGTTAGGCCATCACGGCGTTTGATTGGCTATGGGTGGCCCTCGTTCATTACGGGAGCAAATGGATAGATTCCAAAGGGCCTCGCCCTTTAGCGGAGGTTCAGGAGGCAGAGCCCCTGGCGGGTTTCAGGGCGGAGCCCCGATTTTCTTCGTTCGCCTCCACGCGGATTGACCGCGGCCCGCGCGGACCGCCAGAGTGGACGAAAATCAACACGGAACCCGTCCATGAAAGTCTTCGTCTTCGATTTGCTGGCCTATGGCGAACAGCTCGATCACCTGAAAACCGGCGCTGAACTACCCTACCCGCTTGCTGGCCGGCATTTCAAGCCCGAGGTCGCGGTGCGCACCTATGCCGAGCATCTCGACGCCTGGGAGCTAATTGACCAGTTGGGCTATGACGGTCTTGGATTCAACGAACATCACTGTTCACCGTATGGGTTGATGAACTCACCCAATTTGATGGCGGCGGCGGCGGCGCAACGAACGAAGCGGGTGAAATTGCTGATTTATGGAAATTTGCTGCCGCTGCATGAGCCGCTGCGGCTCGCCGAGGAACTGGCGATGCTGGATTGCCTGTCGAATGGGCGGCTGATCTCGGGGTTCGCGCGGGGCATTCCGCGGGAGTATCAGGTACACAACGTTCCGCTGGCGGATTCGCGAGCGCGGTTTGAGGAAGCGTTCGAGATTGTCACGCGGGCCTGGACCGAGGAGGTGTTTTCTTACGAGGGCCGGTTCTGGACTTATAAGGACGTGGCACTTTGGCCCAGACCGGTGCAGCGGCCGCGGCCGGAGATCTGGACGCCGGTGGTCAGCAGCCGGGAGTCGATCGAGTTCGCGGCGAAGCACGATATCCGCATCACGCCGGGGTTGGCTCCGGGCGGGTTGCAGGACGATATTATCGCGCACTACGCGAAATGCCTGGCGGCGCATGGGCGGCGGATCACGCCGGACCATCTGTCGGTTGGGGTGAATGCTTATGTCGCGGACAGCCGGGAGGACGCGTTGCGGGAGTGTGGTCCCTATACGTTGTATTTCAATCGGACGTTGTTCAGCCATGGGAATTTCACGGAGACGGCGATGCAGCGGGAGACCGGGTATAGCAGCGCCAGTTCGACCGATTATGTTCGGCGGGAGAATTTGCGATCGGCGGAATTCAACCGCGGGGATTTCCGGAACATGACGATGGCGGATCTGGAGCGGATGTCCGATCGTTTCCCTTGGGGAACGGGGGCGGAGGTGGCGGCCAAGATCATAGCGCTGGCGGAACATACCGGTGCCGCGACGGTTCAGGTGAATTTCAATCGCGGGGCGATGCCGCAGGAGATGTTTCTGAATCAGATCCGCCGGTTCGCGACGGAGGTTCTGCCTGTACTTCAAGCGCACGCCATCACGCATGTTCCGGCGGCGGCGCTGGCGGCTTAAACCGGATTTTTTTCGCGGCGCGTCTTTATGGGTGATGCGCTCATGGATCAGGGAGACGAAACCGCCATGTCATCGAGCACGGAAACGACATTGGAGACCCAGAAACTCGGGCCGCTGCAAATGCGGGTCGCGTTTTTGTGCATGCTGGCGCAGATTTTCGATGGGTTCGACATTAGCTCCATCGGCATGGCGGTGCCCGCATTGATCAAGGCATGGGCGCTTCCCCCGCCGATGTTCGCCAATACGTTTGTCATGTCGAGCGTCGGGATCATGATCGGGGCGTTATGCTCGGGGCCCGTCGGCGATCGCATGGGACGTAAGCCGGTGCTGGTGGCGAGCTTATTTGTATTGGGCTTGTCCTCGCTGGGGTGTTCGCAGGTGACGACCATTCCGCAACTGGTTTGGTTGCGGATGATGACCGGGATCGGCATTGGGATGTTGTTGCCGGCGACGGTGGCGTTGACCTCGGATTACGTGCCGGAACGGTTGCGCGCGGCGGTGATCATGGTGGTGTTTACGGGGGCGCCTCTGGGCGGGTTTCTGGGGAAGGTTTTGGTGGCGAAACTGTTGCCGTCTTATGGCTGGCCGATGATTTTCTGGATTGGCGGGCTGCTGCCTTTGGCGTTGATTCCGGTGCTGATGATTTGGTTGCCGGAATCGCCGCGGTTTTTGTTGACGAAGGGTAACTTGTCGGCGGGGGCGCGGCGGTTGTTGGATCGGTTGGGTATCGATCCGGCGGCGCCCGCTGGTGCGGTCGATGTGGCCCAGGGAAATCCGGTGGCGGGGTTGTTCCGGGATGGGCTGACGGTGACGACGATCCTGATCTGGATTATGTTTTTCTCTAATTTGTTGAGTATGTATCTGATCAGTTATTGGATGCCGACGGTGTTGTCGCTGTCGGGTCTGTCCACTCCTGATGCGGTGTTCGCTTCCTCGATGGGGGATGCGGGTCCGTTGCTCAGTATCTTTTTGATGGCGCCGTTGACGACGAAATTTGGCGCGACGCATGTTATTCGGGTGATGTTGTTTGTTGGCATCGTTGTGATCGCGGTGATGGGGTTGGCTTCGTTGCCGTATTTGGTGCTGTTGGGCGTGATCTTTTTGATTGGTGCTTGCACGGTGGGGAGCCAGACGGGACTTAACGGCATGACCGGGGCGTTGTATCCGGCGCGCATTCGTAACACCGGGATGGCATGGGCCTTGGGGGTTGGACGGTTGGGGGCGATTATTGGGCCGTATCTTGGGGGGTTGTTGTTGGCGGAGGGGTTGCCTCCGCGGCAGATATTTTTGATGGCGTGTGTGACGGCGGCGGTGGCGACTTTGGCGGTGATTTGTTTGGGGGTTGTTAATAAGCGGCGGGCGGCGGCGGGGGTTTATGCCTGAGGGTGGGGTGGACCGTGCCGGCTTTTGTGGTATGCTTTTTTCTTGGAATTCGGTTGGGTCAGGAAAAGGCGCAACTGGCTTCTGGCAGCCATCATTGCGTGGTCAGCTGTAAGTCCAGGTCTCACCACCGTTTCAACAATGGAGGTCAGCATGGAAGCTCACGTAAGGGTAAGTCTCGAGGTGCAAGGTGAAGCGGGTGTCCGTGTGGGGCCTGGTGGTAAAACGCTGATCCACGCAAATGATGGTGCTTCGTAAGCCACTTCGTCTGTCCTGACCTTAACGGCACCAAGGGGGGTTCAAATCCCTCCACCCGCACACTGGTCTTCCTCACGTTCTAAAGCGGCACTGCCATCGACGAGCGACGGCCACCTGAGCCGGGGTCCAGCCGAGATCTTCTCATCTCAGTCGACAACGGTAAGATACGAGAGGGTCTATATACCCCATCCCGCGTCATCCCGCATACTGCGTCACCACTGGTGGCAGCCGGCGGCATGGTGCCGCGCTTCGGATGCCGCAAGATAAGGTTAATTAAAAGGAACTGACGAATGCGGATCGTACTATTGGGCGCCATCGCGGCGCTTGGCGCCATGCTGACCATGCCGGTCTTTGCCCAGGCCCCCGCGGCCGTGAAGCCCGCTGCACCGGCGGCCCCGGTTGCCACGTCCTCGGCCGCCGCGCCGGCCGATGCCAAGACGAAGACGAAGGGTGGTAAGCACGTGCGTGGCACCGGACCCGTCAACATCAACACCGGCTCGGCGTCTGAGCTCGACGACCTGAAATATATCGGTCCGTCCCGCGCCAAAAAGATCATTGAGGGCCGTCCCTGGGCCGCCGCGACCGATCTCGTGGCCAAGAAGGTCATGACTCAGAAGCAGTTCAATGAGGTTTCCGGCCGTATCATTCTGAAATAATAACGATTTGTGTTCATGCCCAGGTCGGAATGAACGGGTAACGAGGGGCGCGGTCGCGGCGGAAACGAACGTTCGGTTCAGCGCTACGGCCCCCTTCGGGTCGCCTCGGGGTCACTGGGGAAACGATGATAAACCGATGCAAATCTGGCTCAAAGGCTGCTTCGATCGCGACGACGAAGCGCGACGCGATTTCCTCGGAGGCGTTGGTTGCGATGGTGAACCAGATTTCAGCGAGGTCTTGCTCGGCGGTCTCGGTCAGGCGAAGGGCTAACGGGCGGCTAATGGTTTCCGCCCTCGCGCGATGATGCGGGCGGCGTCGAAGTCCTTCACGCGGCCTTCGGTGAGGGCGGTCAATCCTTTGTCGATGTCGGTCTTGAGTGCCGCCATCTCTTTAAGTCGAAGGGCGCGTTTCATTTTCCAATCGCGCAACGCCTCGCGAATCACCTCGCTGCTGGATGCGTAGTCCCCGCCTGCAACAGCGCCTTTGACGGCTGCGGCCATATCGGATGGCAGGGTGATGATTAGCGTTTCGATCTCCGCCATATTCGCGCCTTCTATCGAGCCACAGACATACTATACCCGGATCTCTCCGAAATCCGGGTATCATTTTGGTTTTGCGCCCGCCGCCACACCAACCCTGGGCGCGTATACCCGGATCTCTCCGAAACCCAGGTATACATCATACATATGATGATCTTTTCAACTGACTCCGTCCGCGGAACAAACGGCAATGCGCTGCTCGTGCGCCCGAATTATGCAGCGTACAAGTCGTTTGTTTTCAATCCTCCCATTCTGCTGCTTTAATCTTGACAAGCGCAACAAGAAGAGTTCGCCATGGGTGGCGAACCACGTGTCGGTTTTGCAGCGCGGTCGGCCCGAAGCGTACATTCGCCGCCCGGCGACTTTCGGCCGGACGCGGAATGACAGTTGTCGGACTAGTACCTCTGCACAGTGATTATGACCGATTGAAAGTGCCCTGGCTCCAACGCGGGTAAGGCGGCATGATCGGCCAAAGCGGCGACGCCGGGGGAGCGGGCCAGCGATCTTCCAGCGCTGTACCGTAAGCGGCTACGAGTAACCTACCAGGGGAGGAGAGCAGCGATGGCTGAGCAGCAAATCCGATTTGATGATGGGGCCTCCTACGAGCGCATGATGGGCGTCTGGAGCCGGCTTGTGGGGGACATCTTTATCGATTGGCTGGCGCCGCGCGCTGGCTTGCGATGGATCGACATTGGATGTGGAAATGGCGCCTTTACGGAACTGTTGGTAAATCGCTGTGCCCCCGCCGAGGTTCAGGGCATCGACCCGTCGGAAGGCCAGCTCGCCTTCGCACGCACCCGGCCTGCGGCCCGTGTGGCGGTCTTCAACCAGGGCGACGCTATGGCGCTGGCATTTCCCGAGGATCGGTTTGATGCAGTCGTAATGGCCCTGGTGATACCCCTGGTCACCGACCCACCCAAAGCTGTGGCCGAGATGGCGCGGGTGGCGGCTCCCGGTGCGACCGTCGCGACCTACGTGTGGGATTTGGTAGGCGGCCGATCTCCAATGGACCTGATAGACGCAGAGTTGTCCGCGCTGGGCATCGTCGCGCCACGCATGCCGAGCATCGGCGCATCGCGGATGGACGCCTTGCGGGAATTGTGGACCGACGCGGGCCTCGACGCGATCGAGACGCGAGAGATCACGGTACGTCGGAAATTTGTCGACTTCGAAGATTTTTGGGCGGCTACCTTGCTCAACCCCAGACTCGGCGCGACTCTTGCGGCGTTGCCGTCGGCAGATCTGGAACGGCTCAGGGCGCGGGTACGCGAGCAATTACCGACAGATGATGCCACGGGCGCCGTCACGTACACAGCGACCGCCAATGCGATCAAGGCGCGAAGGCCAGCCTGAATGTCAGGTTGGTAAAGGCTGGATCTTATGAACCCACGACCAAAACCGCGTCCACTTTGAGAACCATGGTTGCCCGTGCGCGGCCGAAGAACGCTTCCACCAGACGGCGGTGTTGGCCAAAAACGGTATCGCTCTACTTTACCCGGGTTGGCGCCAGAGCACGTTCAATCGGTCAAAATCACTGTGCAGAGGTACTAGTACCTCTGCACAGTGATTATGACCGGTTGACCGTAACCCGGACCCAGTTCCGGTAAATCATGACGATCGACCAGAACGGCAATGCTCCGCGCCACCCCAGGTTTGCGCGAGATCCATCCCGCATGTTCGAGGGTAACCACCATCTGGTGAACGGACGGCGGTGTGACCCGAAAGAATCGTTGCATGTCCGCCTCTGCGGGCGGGCGCCCGTTCACCATCGTATAAGCGTGAATGAACGCCAGATATTGCCCCTGCTTTGGCGTGAATTTCGGGTGAGAATCAGTCGCCGCTCGATTCATCGTCGCCCTCGTCAAGGGGGGATCGGACGTGAATATACGGTACCAGGTCGACCTGAGCGAGGCGGAACGCGCGACGCTCGTGGCCATGCTGAGTGGCGGCAAACACGCCGCGCGCAAGATCAAGCGGGCCCAGATCCTGCTGGCCGCCGACGCCGGGATCGATGACGAGTCGATCGCGAGCAGCGTTTCGGTTGGCGGCTCCACGGTTTACCGGACCAAACGCCGCTTCGTCGAAGGCAATCTCGAACTGGCACTCAGCGAGGAGGCGCGCCCTGGAGCGCCCCGTAAGCTGACCGGCAAGGAGACGGCGCTCCTGGTGGCGACCGCGTGCTCCAGCCCGCCGACGGGGCGGAAGCGGTGGGAACTCAATCTTCTGGCGGGCGCGATGGTCGAACTGACGGACCACGAAGGATTATCGCGCGAGACAGTGCGCCGGCGCATGGCCGAGGAGGATCTGAAACCCTGGCTCCGGAAGATGTGGTGCATTCCGGAAGTCAACGGCGCCTATGTCGCGCGGATGGAAGATGTCCTCGATCTTTACACCGGGGAGCCCGATCCAAAGAACCCGGTGGTTTGCTTCGACGAAAGCCCGACCCAACTGATCGGCGAGATGCGCGAGCCGATCCCGGCGGCACCTGGGCAGCCCGAGCGGTACGATTGCGAATATAAGCGCAATGGCACGGCCAATCTGTTCGTGTTTCTCGACGCGCATAAATCCTGGCGTCATGTGAAGGTGACAGACCATCGAACCGCGCGTGATTTCGCGGTTTGCATGCGTGAACTGGCCGATATCCATTATCCGGACGCGGACCTGATCCGCGTGGTGATGGACAACCTTTCGACGCACACGGCCGGAGCTTTATATGAAACCTTCCTGGCGCCCGAGGCGCACCGCATACCTCAACGGTTGGAGTTTCATTACACACCGAAACACGCGAGCTGGCTCAACATGGTGGAAATCGAGATCGGCGTATTACGCGGTCAATGTCTGGACCGACGTATTGGTGAGCGCGAAGTCCTGGTCGCCGAGATCGAGGCATGGCAGCGACAAC
>JAYVXQ010000345.1:0-4204 GCA_043785025.1 Acetobacteraceae bacterium | reverse complement strand
GGCAACTGGAAAATGAATGGTCTCGCGGCCGATATCGGCGCGATCCTGACGCCGTTGCTGGCTGGCGCGCGCGGCCTCGGTTGCGATTTTCTGGTCTGCCCGCCCTTCACCCAGATCGTGCCGGCGGCGAACCGGCTTCTGGGCTCGCCGATCGCTGTTGGCGGGCAGGACTGCCACACCGGGGAGAAAGGCGCCCATACCGGCGATATCTCCGCCGTCATGCTGCGCGACGCGGGCGCGTCGTTCGTCATTCTGGGCCATTCCGAGCGCCGCGCCGACCATCATGAGAGCGACGCGCTGATCCAGGCGAAAGCCAAAGCCGCGATGGCCGCCGGCCTGACGCCGATCATCTGCGTCGGCGAAAGCGAGGCGCAGCGCGCCGCCGCCACGCAAAATCAGGTCGTCGGGGCGCAATTGACCGGCAGCCTGCCGCCGGGATTCGCCGGTGTCGTCGCGTACGAGCCGGTCTGGGCTATCGGCACCGGCAAAACCGCGACCGAGGCCGATGTCGCGGCCATGCATCTTTTCATCCGCGAAACCCTGGTGTGCCTGTTGGGCCCGTCCGGCGCGTCGTCGCGGATCCTCTACGGCGGCTCCGTCCGCCCCACCAACGCCCGGAGCCTGCTGTCCGTCCCCAATGTCGGCGGCGCTTTGGTCGGCGGCGCGTCCTTGAAGGCCGAGGATTTCCTTGGGATCGCCCGCGCCATCTGAACGCGTGGGACGATGGTTCCGCAAGTCGGGCGCCATTCCCTCTTCCAACCAGCCCAACTGAACGGTAGAAGCCGCTAAACTCATCCGGAACCCAGTCTTGAGCACCGTTCTCCTGATCATCCATCTGTTCGTCACTTTGGCCCTGATCGGCGTGGTGCTGATCCAGCGCAGCGAGGGCGGCGGATTGGGCATCGGCACATCCCAGGGCATGGGCTCGTTCATGAGCGGGCGAGGCACCGCCAACCTGCTGACCCGGGCCACCGCGATTCTGGCGGCGATTTTCATGGCGCTGTCGATGACATTGGCGCTGCTGGATCGCGGCACGATGGGGGCCAATCGCTCGATTTTGGAGACGCCGGGGTCCTCGCTGCCCGCCGGCCCGCCCCCCGCGCCGACGCCGTCCGCGCCGGTGAGGTAAGCGAGGCTCCGCCCGGGGCCCCGCCAGGAGGCGGAGCCTCTTGGTGGGGTCCGGGGTGAAACCCCGCATGGGGGGTTCCCACCGCCCGATTCGCCACCGTATAAGACCCGCCCATGACACGGTTTGTATTCATCACCGGTGGCGTGGTTTCCTCGCTCGGTAAAGGCATCGCCGCGGCCGCGCTTGGCGCGCTGTTGCAGGCACGCGGCTATCAGGTCAAGCTTCGCAAGCTCGACCCGTATCTCAACGTCGACCCCGGCACCATGAGCCCGACGCAGCACGGAGAGGTGTTTGTCACCGACGACGGCGCGGAAACCGATCTCGACCTTGGCCATTACGAGCGTTTCACCGGCGTTCACGCGACCAAACTCGACAACGCCACCACGGGCCGCATCTATTCCGATGTGATCGCGCGGGAACGTCGCGGCGATTACCTCGGCGCCACGGTGCAGGTCATTCCCCACATCACCGACGCGATCAAGGAAGCGGTGCAGCGCGGCACCGAAACCTTCGACTTCGTCCTGATCGAGATCGGCGGCACTGTCGGCGACATCGAAAGCCTGCCGTTCCTGGAAGCGATCCGCCAGCTTGGCAACGATCTGGGCCCGGAACGGTCGATGTTTGTGCATCTGACGCTGGTGCCCTATATTTCCTCGGCCGGGGAGCTGAAAACCAAGCCGACGCAGCATTCGGTCAAGGAACTGCAGAATGTCGGCATCCAGCCGAAAATGCTGTTATGCCGCTGCGACCGCCCCATCCCCGACGGCGAACGGCGCAAAATCGCCGCCTTCTGCAACGTCCGCCCCGAAGCCGTGATCCCCGCGTTGGATGTCGCGACCATCTATTGGGTGCCGATCCGCTATCACGAGCAAGGCATGGACCGGGAGGTTCTGCGCCATTTCGACCTGCCGTTCTCGGATGAACCCGACCTCAGCCGCTGGTGGAACATCGTCAATGCGATGGACAACGCCGAGGGCACCGTGCGGATCGCCATCGTCGGCAAATACACCAACCTGCTCGACAGTTATAAATCCCTGGCCGAGGCGCTGACCCATGGCGGCATCGCCAACAAGGTCCGCGTGCAAATCGACTGGGTTGACAGCGAGGAGTTTGAAAAACCCAGCGCCGTGCAAAGATTGGAAGATGTGCACGGGATCCTGGTCCCCGGCGGCTTTGGCGAGCGCGGCACCCCCGGCAAGATCGCCGCCGTGCGGTTCGCCCGCGAACGCCGCGTGCCGTTCTTCGGCATTTGTTTCGGCATGCAAATGGCGGTGATCGAGGCGGCGCGCAATCTCGCGGGCATGCCCAACGCCTCCTCGACCGAGTTCGGCCCGTGCGATGAACCCGTTGTCGGTTTGTTGACCGAGTGGGCCAGCGGCAACCAGGTCGTCCGCCGCACCGAAAACGACGACAAAGGCGGCACCATGCGCCTGGGCGCGTTCCCCGCCGTGCTGACGCAAGGCAGCCTTGTCCGCGCCATCTATGGCGGCGCGCCGAGCATCGAGGAACGCCACCGCCATCGTTACGAAGTCAACGTGAACTACCGCGCGCGGCTGGAAAAAACCGGCCTGCGGTTCTGCGGCATGTCGCCCGACGGCATATTGCCCGAGATCGTTGAACTGACCGATCATCCCTGGTTCGTCGGTGTTCAGTATCATCCGGAACTGAAATCGAAGCCGTTCGATCCGCATCCGTTGTTCGCCGGGTTCATTGGCGCGGCCGTGCGGCAGGCGAGACTGGTTTAGAGCGTCATTCGATCAGGTGGCCACACCTGATCGAATAAAGATGCTCGCCAAAACAAATACCCAGAGTGTGTTCCGTGAGCCAACGCGATCGGAACCCGCTCTGACGCCGGCTTGCCGGCGCGTGCGAAGGCGCCGAAAGTCCTTGCCATGACGATCGACATCAAATCCTACCGGGTTGGCGAAAACGGCGGCGTGAAGCTGAAACGCCAACCAACGCTGACCGCGCCGCTTTATGACGGCAAAGACGACTATGCCCGCCTGCTCGCGGCCCATGTCGCGGATCTCGATCGGTTACAACAACGATTTTACGCGGCCAACAGCCACGCCGTGCTGCTGATTTTCCAGGCGATGGACGCGGCCGGGAAAGACGGGGTCATTCGCCACGTGATGTCGGGCGTCAATCCCCAGGGCTGTCAGGTGTTCAGTTACAAGCACCCCAGCGTCCAGGAATCGCGGCATGATTTTTTGTGGCGTTGCACGAGGGATTTGCCGGAACGCGGCATGATCGGCATTTTCAATCGCAGTTATTACGAAGAGGTGTTGATCGCGCGCGTTCACCCCGAAATCCTCCACGCGGAAAGCCTGCCGGATCAGCCAACCAAAACGGGAAAGCTGTGGCGGCACAGGTTTCGTTCGATTAACGGTCTGGAACGCCATCTGACCAGCAACGGCACTCAGATCGTCAAATTCTTTCTGCATTTGTCGAAGGAAGAGCAACGCCAGCGCTTCCTGGCGCGCATCGAGGAACCGGACAAGAACTGGAAATTCAGCGCGGCCGATATTCAGGAACGGGCGCACTGGGATGACTACCAGGCGGCGTACGAGGATTGTCTGAACGCGACCAGCACCAACGCCGCGCCCTGGTATATCGTGCCCGCCGATGACAAGCGCAACGCCCGCCTGATCGTGTCCGAGGTCATCGTTCAAACTCTGAAAGCGCTGAAATCGCGCTTCCCCAGAACCGGGGCGAACCGGCGGGAGGAGCTGGCGGCGTTTGGCGCGACGCTGAACGCGGAACCCGGCGTGGAAAAATCGTCATCGGCGGCGTAAAACGCGGCGATGGTCCATGGCGCCGCTTTGCCTCACGCCCATATCCTGGGAGACACTGAGTGTTCCTCGCCGATGCCGGCCAACGCGGGATCCGATCGCATGACCCCTGAGATTTCCTTCGATAACAGCTACGCCCGCTTGCCCGACCGGTTTTACGCGCGCGTCGATCCGGTGACGGTCGCCGCGCCGCGCCTGATCCGGGTGAACGTCGCGCTGGCCGAGGCGTTGGGCCTGGACCCCGTTGCCCTGGCCTCGCCGGAGGGTGTTCAGGCCTTGGCGG
>JAYVXQ010000344.1:0-13249 GCA_043785025.1 Acetobacteraceae bacterium | reverse complement strand
ACGCTGGATGGTTTGGGTGTGGCGGGGGGAGGGGCGCACACGCTGGATGAGCATATTATTGTTGAAAGTTTGGCTTATCGCGGGCGGTTGATGGCGGGTTTGTTGGCGGTGCTGCGATGAGTGGGATTTCACGCCGGACTCTATCCGGACTTTGCCGTCATTTCCTCTGAAGCCGGCGTACTGGGCCGCGTAAATTGATTTGGCCGCTGGGCACGCGCCGAATAAGACAGGGTTCCCCGTGGAACCCGTGTATCGTTTCGATATCGCTTACGCCAGTTGCCTGAAGTTTCGCGAGACCCGGGTTACCGCCGGGACTTGAAGATAAAATTATTGATGTAACGCGGGGCAATGGACCCTCCGTCCTTGACCGGGACCGCCAGCGATTCGACGTTTTGGTGCCAATCAGCGCGAAACGCGGAGACGGGATTTCGCTGTTCTCCAACCATGAACTCACCATCATAGCCCAGATCCGCCAGGAACTCGAAAATATTGCGCGGAGCGGCCGAGTTGTGACGTGTCTCACTTTCAACGAGAAGCACGGGACGGTGTTTTGTCAAAATCTCAGTCGCCCCCTCCAGAACCGCCATTTCGTGACCTTCCACGTCGATTTTTATAAAGCCGACGGATTCCGCGACCATCGCATCGAGCCGGTTCAGGTCACAAGAAATAATCTTGATATCTGTCGACGCATGCAAGGCGTTCGCGGACTCCAGCGTGGCATAGCCTTGATCTTCGATGCCTTCATGGAATGGAATACGAAGCTCGGCTTGCCCTTCTCGATTTGAAAGCGCCATCTGATGGACCATGACCGAGCGCGGCAGCCTGGCGCGCAGCCCCGAGGCCAACCATGGGATGGGTTCGAAACAATGGACGCGGGGGCAAAGTTGGGCGAGGCGGCCAGCATAAATGCCCTCATTGCCGCCGACATCGATCGCGGCCCGCCGGGGATCGACCAGTTGGTCCAGCAAATAGTATTCGGCTTCAAACGTGCGCCATCTTTCGAGCCGGCGGAGATGGATCTGGAAGGCCAAACGCGGCCCGCCAAGCCGGGATGCCACATCGATCAACCGCGAAATAAAAATCACTGATATGTCCATTCATCCGCTTGTCATCGAGAAAGATCCACCAATCGAGAGTCACGTAATGGGCCGGTACAGCGCGGACTTTTCCAACCAACGCGATCAAGAACGCGGGTAAACCGGGGTTCAGACCCGGCGCGGCTTTGATCCCAACGGTCACTTGTGGTGACCGTTGGGATCAAACGTGGAAACTCTCCCCGCACCCGCAACGGCCCTTTTCGTTGGGGTTCACAAACGTAAACCCCGACGTCAGATCCTTCACCTCATAATCCATCACCGTTCCGATCAAAAACAGCGACGCCTTGCGATCCACCAGTACGGTCAGGTCTTTATCCCGGACCACCTCATCCCCCGGGCCGGGCGCATCGGCCCATGTCATGTCATAGGACAGACCGGAACAGCCTTTGGTGCCGACCGAAATCCGCAGCAATTTGCCGTGCTCGCCAGAGGCGTATAGCCGCCGCAACCGTTCCGCCGCCGCGTCTGACAGCTTCATCAACGGCGGCAGCGCGCGCGGCTTACGGGGAGGGGAGATGGTTGTGCTCATGACGGGCTCGACCTCAGAACATGTTCAGTTGCAAACGGGCTTCCTCGGTCATCCGGCTCTGATCCCAGGGTGGATCCCACACCGTATCGACCTCGCAGTCCACCACGCCGGGAATGCCCATCACCGCGTCGCGCACCTGAACCGGCAATTCCTGCGCCGAGGGACAGCCGGGTGCCGTCAGGGTCATTTCCACCTTGATTTTCCCATCGTCATGAATATCGATCGTATAGATCAGCCCGAGTTCATAGATATTCACCGGGATCTCCGGATCGAACACGGTGCAGATCGCGTCGATCACCGAGGTTTCCGTGATCTTCGGCGGCGTCTCCCCATCCGGGGTCCAGGCGCCATGGATCGGGGTCACGTCATTCACTGCTGGCCTCCCTCGTGCCGTCCAGGGCGGCGGTCAACGCGTGCCATGGCAAGGTCGCGCATTTCACCCGCGACGGATAATCATGCACCCCGGACAGCGGGGCCAATCGTTCCAAAGGCGCATCCAAATGCGCGTCATGCTCCGGACATACGCCGGTTCGCGCCAATGTCCGGAACGCCTCGAACAACGCTTTCGTATCGGCTTTGGATCGTCCTTGCACCGTCTCGGCCATCAGATCCGCCGAGGCGATGCTGATCGCGCAGCCCCGCGCCTCAAACCCGGTCCGCGCGATCGTTCCGTCATCGGATAATTTCACGAACACCTCGACCCGATCGCCGCACATCGGATTATCGCCCTTGGCGGAGGCGTCGAACACCTCCAGCCGCAGCCCATGCCGCGGCCGCCGTCCGTGCTCCAGGATCACGTCCTGATACAGATCGCGGACCTCGTCGGTGAAACTCATGTGAAGAACTCCCGCACCCGCGTCAGCGTCGCGGCGAGGACATCGATTTCCTCCCGCGACGTATACAGGCCGAAACTGGCCCGCGCCGTGCTATCCACACCCAATCGCCGCATCAATGGCTCCGCGCAATGATGACCGGCCCGCACCGCGACCCCCTGCCGGTCGAGCAACGTCGCCACGTCATGCGCGTGCGCTTTATCCAGCGCGAACGAGATCACGCCGCCGCGATCCTGGGCCTGGCCGAAAATGCGCAATCCCTCGATCCGTCCCAACAGAGCCAGCGCGTGTTCGGTCAGATCCGCCTCATGCGCCGAGATCGTTTCATAACCGATCCCCCGCACATAATCGATCGCCGCCTTGAGCCCGATGCCTTCCAGGATCGCCGGGGTGCCCGCCTCGAATTTATGCGGCACCTCGGCCCATGTCGCTTTTTCATACGACACCGAGGAAATCATATCGCCGCCGCCCATGAACGGCGGCATTCTGTCCAGCAATTCCCGCTTGCCGTACAGCACGCCAATGCCGGTCGGGCCATACAGTTTGTGACCGGTCCAGGCGTAGAAATCACAGTCCAGGGCTTGAACGTCGATGGGGCGGTGCACGATCGCCTGCGATCCGTCGAACATCACCCTGGCGCCGTGCGCATGCGCGATTTGCACGATCCGCGCGGCGGGTGTGTAGGTTCCCAGAACGTTGGACATATGCGTGATCGACACCAGACCGACGCGGCCGTCGTCCAGCAGAGCCTCAAACGCCGACATGTCCAACTCGCCCATGTCGGTGATCGGCGCGATCCGCAACTCGATCCCATGCGAATCGCGTAACATCAGCCAGGGCACGATGTTGGAATGATGTTCCATTGCCGAAATCAACACGGCCTGGCCGGGTTTTAAAATCCCGCGGCCGAAGCTGTGCGCCACCAGGTTCATCGCCCCGGTGCTGTTGGCGGTGAAGACGATCTCCTCGCGGCTTCCCGCGTTCATCAGTCCGGCGGCGGCGTCGCGCGCGGCTTCATAGGCTTCGGTCGTCCGCTCGCTCATCCAGTGCAGACCGCGATGCACGTTGGCATATTGCGTTTCCATCGCATCGCGCATCGCGTCGATCACCGCGCGCGGTTTTTGCGCCGAGGCCGCGCTGTCCAGAAACACCAGCGGTTTGCCGCGGATGGTCTGCGACAGGATCGGAAAATCCTTGCGAATATCGGCGACGTTCATACGGCCTGGCCTTCCCACCAGCGCGCGACCGTGGCTTGCAGCAACGCGCGTGCGGTTTCATTGGTGACGGGATCGATCGCCTCCGCCAGAAAGGCGTGCACCAGCAACGACCGCGCCTCATGATCGGGCACGCCGCGGCTGCGCAAGTAGAACAATTGATCGGCGTCCAGTTCCCCGATCGTCGCTCCGTGACTGCATTTCACGTCATCGGCGAAAATCTCGAGTTCCGGTTTCGTATCGATCTCGGCATCCGGGCTCAGCAGCAGCGCCCGGTTCATCTGATACCCGTCGGTGCCCTGAGCGCCCCGCGCGACTTCGATCCGGCCCTGGAACACGCCCCGGGAATGCCCGTTCAAGACGTTCTTCACCGTCTGGCGCGACGTGCCTTTGGGTGCCGCGTGCCGCACGACCGTGGTGAAATCCGCGTGCTGCGATCCGCTGAGAATCTGCGCCCCATTCAGATGCGCGACCGCCCCAGGACCGTCCAGGCTGGCATGAATTTCCGTCCGCGTGATCCGCCCGCCCGCGTTCAGCGTGAAACCGTCATAAGTTCCGCCCGCCGCGACCGCCGCGTAGATCGAGGCCATGTGAAACGCGTGAAGCGAGTCGGTCTGATTCCGCACATGCGTCAGCACCGCGCCATCGGCGACATGCGCCTCGACCACCGGATTGTGCAGATAGCATCCGTTTCCGTCCGAGGTCTCGATCACCGTCAGCCGCGCGCCGGAACCCATGCGGATCAAATGCCGCGGATGCGCCGAGGTCCCGTCCAGACCGCGATGTACCAAATACAACAGGCCCATGTCGACGCCGGCGGGCACCGACAAAATCGCGCCATCCTCGGTCAGCATCGTGTTCAACGCCGTCATCGGATCGCGATCCGGCCATGTCAACTCGCCAAAGTCGGGAGTCGCGTGAAACGCCGAGAACCCGGCGACGTCGCTCGACAAATCCGCCCGATACCGACCGCCGACGAAAACCAGCCGCGGCCCATCCGGCAAATCGAAACCGGACGCGTCAGGACCGGGAGAAGCGAAACTCATCCCGCCCATCATCTGCAACGAGGTATATTTCCAGGCTTCCTTACGCCGCCCCCGCGCGGCCCCGGGCAAACCTTGCGCCTGAAACGCCTGAGCCGCCGCAGCGCGCAGCATCGAATCCCCGGGCAACCGCCCCTTTAGGGCTTCATAGCGCGCCAGGAACCCGTCGGAGCCGAGGGAGGAAATCGCGTTCACGCGGCGTCCGCCAGCACGGCGCCATAGCCGTTCTTTTCCAATTCCCGCGCCAGCTCCGCCCCGCCGCTGCGGATGATCCGCCCGCCCGCCAGCACGTGCACCCGATGCGGCACCAGATGATCCAGCAGCCGTTGATGATGCGTGATGACCAACGCCGAGAACCCAGGTCCGCGCAACGCGTTCACGCCCTCGGCGACGATTTTCAGCGCGTCGATATCAAGGCCGCTATCGGTCTCATCCAACACCGCGAAGCGCGGCTTCAGGATGGTCATCTGCAACACCTCGTTGCGCTTTTTCTCGCCGCCGGAGAAGCCGACGTTCACGTTGCGCTTCAACATGTCGGGATCCATCGACAGACGCTTCATCTCGGCCCGCGCCAGTTTCAGGAATTGCACGGCGTCCAACTCGGACTCGCCATGCGCGCGGCGCAACGCGTTCAGCGCCGTGCGCAGAAAATTCGCGTTGTTCACACCGGGCAGTTCGACCGGCGCCTGAAACGCCAGGAACAATCCCGCGGCGGCGCGCGCCTCGGGCTCCATCGCCAACATGTCCTGACCCTCGAACGTCACGGTCCCCCCGGTGACCGCGTAATCCTCGCGGCCCGCCAGCACATAGCCCAACGTCGACTTGCCGGACCCGTTCGGTCCCATGATGGCGTGGATTTCACCCGCCGGCACCGCCAGATCGATGCCCTTCAATATCGGTTTATCACCGATCGCGGCGGTCAGTCCCTGAATGTTCAACATCGTCGTTATCCTACCGATCCCTCAAGACTGACGGCGAGCAATTTTTGCGCCTCCACCGCGAATTCCATGGGTAATTCTTTCAGCACGTCCTTGCAGAAGCCGTTGACGATCAGCGTCACCGCGTCTTCCTCGTTCATGCCGCGCTGGCGGCAATAGAACAGTTGATCCTCGGCGATTTTCGACGTCGTCGCCTCATGCTCGACCTTCGCCGAGGGGTTGCGGCTTTCGATATAGGGCACCGTGTGCGCCCCACTGTCCTCGCCGATCAGCAACGAATCGCACTGGGTGAAATTCCGCGCCCCCGTCGCCGAGGGCAGGATTTTCACCAGGCCGCGATAGGTGTTGTTGGAATGCCCGGCGCTGATGCCCTTGGAAATGATCGTGCTGCGCGAGCCGCGGCCGATATGGATCATTTTCGTCCCGGTATCCGCCTGCTGATAGTTGTTCGTCACCGCCACGGAATAAAATTCTCCGACGCTGTCGTCGCCATGTAGCACGCAGGACGGATATTTCCAGGTGATCGCCGATCCGGTTTCCACCTGCGTCCAGGAAATTTTGGAACGATGGCCCAAACACGCGCCGCGCTTGGTGACGAAGTTATAGATCCCGCCACGTCCGTTGGCGTCACCGGGATACCAGTTCTGCACCGTCGAGTATTTGATCGACGCGTCGTCCATCGCCACCAGTTCGACGACCGCCGCGTGAAGCTGATTTTCGTCGCGTTGCGGCGCGGTGCATCCTTCCAGATAGGACACGTGCGCGCCGGCCTCGGCGATGATCAGCGTGCGCTCGAACTGACCGGTATTTTTCGCGTTGATTCGGAAGTAGGTCGATAATTCCATCGGACAGCGCACGCCCTTTGGGATGAACACGAAACTGCCATCGGTGAACACGGCCGAATTCAACGCCGCGAAATAATTATCCGCGATCGGAACGACACTGCCGATATACCGGCGCACCAATTCGGGATGTTTTTCCAACGCCTCGGAAATCGGGCAGAAGATCACGCCTGATTTGGCCAGAGTGTCCTGAAACGTCGTGGCGACGGAGACGCTGTCGAACACGGCGTCGACGGCGATCTGCCGCTCCTGCACGTCTTCCGCGCCCTCCACACCCGCCAGGATCGCCCGCTCACGCAGCGGGATCCCCAACTTCTCGTACATTTTCAGCAGTTCGGGATCGACCTCGTCCAGCGATTTCGGGCCATTCTTTTTCTTTGGCGCCGCGTAATAATGAATGTCCTGATAATCGATGCGCGGATGATCGACCCGCGCCCAATGCGGCTCCTCCATCAGCAGCCACGCCGCGTACGCCTTCAGGCGCCATTCCAGCATCCAGGCCGGCTCGCGCTTGCGTTCCGAGATCATCCGGATCGTGTCGGGGCTCAATCCCTTGGGCGCGATATCCATTTCGATATCGGTCTCAAATCCCCATTTATAGCCCGACTGGGTGACCGAGCGGACGGTATCGATGGTTTCAGGCGCGGCTGACATCGGCGGATCCTAAATGGGAGACAGATGGGACGCGAAACGCGGCGGGGATGGCGGTCGCGCGCATGTCCGCGAGCGTGATCGCCGACAGCGCGCGTTGGATCGCGTCATTGACCGGATCCCAGCGCCCCCGCACCGGACACAGGCCGCGCGACTCACATTCCGACCCGGATCCTTCGACGCATGCGGCCAAGGCGATCGGCCCGTCCATGGCGGTGATGACCTCGCCGACCGGAATATCCTCGAGCACCCGCGCCAGCCGATAACCGCCGCGGGCGCCGCGCTGAGACGTCACCAGACCCGATGCCGACAGCGATTTCAACACCTTGGCGACCGTGGGTTCAGGGACCCCGATCGCCGCGGCGATGCCAGGGGACGTCTGCACCTCGGTCCCGGCATCAAGGCGCACCAGCACCACGACCGCGTAGTCCGTCAGCTTCGACAGCCGCAACATCGCCGGATGATCCTTATGTTCATGATAACCGGACAAACCCAGTCCTGATTAGTGCGAGATGGCGTATGAGGGTGGGAGCGTCAAGGGGAGGGCGCCCAATTTGAACGTTGGCTTGATCGCGAGCGTTGTGCCGGTCGATGGGTTTTAAGGGTTGCACCGAGGTCGCGGAGCCCACGGAGGTCAAGGAGGTTGGCCTCCGGCGGGGCTAACGGCCGCTGCTGAAGCCATACGCGTTACGAAACCCCGCCGGACGCCCCCTCCGTGACCTTCCTGGGCTCCGGGATCTCGGTGTTAAAGCAACGCCAATCCCAAACACGGACCGCGCCAACAAGCCGCACCTCGCCAAACCGGGTTCACAACACCCCCGCCCTCCCGTATCACTGTCCCACCATAAGCGGGAGAACGGACATGGCGGGTATGATGGAAGGCAAGGTCGCGGTCGTGACCGGGGCCGGCGGCGGCATAGGCCGTGAGATCGCGATCATGATGGCGGGCGCGGGTGCCCGCGTCATCGTCGCCGACATCGGCGCGTCATTGACCGGTGAAGGCGGCTCCGCGAGCCCAGCGGAACAAACCAAAGCGATGATTGTCCAAAAAGGCGGCCAGGCGGAGATTTGCACCGAATCCGTCGCCGCCTGGGGCTCCGCGCAAAAGATCGTCCAGGCCGCCATGGATCATTACGGCCGCATCGACGCCGTCGTGAACAACGCCGGCATTCTGCGCGACGTCATCTTCCACAAGATGACCGAGGACGATTGGCTGTCCGTCATCGCCGTGCATCTGAACGGCAGCTTCTTCGTCTCCCGCGCCGCCGCCGAGCATTATCGCAAGCAAGAGAGCGGCACTTACGTCCACATCTCCAGCACCTCGGGCCTGATCGGCAATTTTGGCCAGGCGAACTACTCCGCCGCCAAGTTGGGCATCACCGCGCTGTCGAAGTCGATCGCGCTGGACATGCAGCGCTACAACGTCCGCTCCAACTGCATCGCGCCGTTCGCGTGGAGCCGGATGACCCAGTCGATCCCGGCCAGCACGCCGGAACAACAGGCTCGCCTCAAGAAAATCCAGGCGATGACACCCGACAAGAACGCGCCGATGGCGGTGTTCCTGTCCTCCGACGCGGCCAAGGACGTCACCGGTCAGGTGTTCGGCACGCGCATGAACGAGATCATCCTGTTCAGCTCCCCCCGGCCCATCCGCATCGTCCATAACAGCGATGGTTGGACCCCGGAATCCTGTGCCGCGGTCGCCGCGCCCGCGCTGAAGACGGCGTTCATGCCGCTCGACCGTTCGGGCGAGGTCTTTGGCTGGGATCCCGTCTGAGGGTTGCTCAGGCGGACGGTAGCACCATCCGCCCAGGGCATCATCCAATCAGTGGCCCACCTGATTGGATAAAACCGCCCGCCAAAACAAATGGTTAGAGCGGGTTCCGTGAGCCAACGCGATCGGAAACCGCTCTAACTCCAGTCTTCGACGCCGGCAGGATCACCGTCACCGTGGTCCCTTGGTTCAGGGCGCTGGTGATCTCCAGCCGTCCGCCGTGCAGTTCGACGAAAATCCGCGTCAGCGGCAACCCCAGGCCGGTGCCGCCATGGCGGCGTCCATAGCCCGTGTCCAGTTGCATGAACGGCTTCTGGGCGCGGGGAATATCCTCGGGGGCCATGCCGGCGCCGTTGTCGCGCACTTCGATCGCGATGCCCTCGGGGTGCGCGTCCATGGCGACCTCGATCCGCCCGCCCGCCGGCGTGAACTTGATCGCGTTCGACAGCAGATTGGCCATGACCTGGCGCAGCCGATCCGTGTCGGCGTCGATCAACGGCAGCCCGGCCTCGATCGCCAGCTTCAATTCCACGTTCGCGTCCCGCGCCTTTTCCCGCAATTCCCGCACCACGCCGCCGATGAACGTATCCGGGCGGATCGTGCGCGGGCGTAACACCAACGTCCCCGACTGCGCTTTCGCGATGTCCAGAATATCCGCGATGATGTCGCGCAAATGCCGTCCCGCGTGCAGAATGTCGTCGGCGAATTCGCGATACCGCGGCTCGCCCAAGGGCCCGAAGGTCTCCCCCGCGATCATCTCGGAAAAACCGATCACCGCCGATAACGGTGTTCGCAACTCATGGCTCATGGTCGTCAGGAAGTCGGTTTTCGCCCGGTTCGCGGCCTCCGCCTCATCGCGCGCCGCGCGCAACGCCGCCTCGCGCTCCTTCAGCGCCGTGATATCGGTCGCGATCACCACCATCCCGCCATCCTTCGCCGCGCTGTGCGTCAGGCCGAGCCAGCGCCCATCCGCCAGCCGCGTCTCCCCGCCCGGATCGGTCAGCGCCGCCGCCATCGCCCGGGGCAACGTCCGCCCCACCACGATCCCATCGCCACTGCTATCGGGATCCCCATCGCCATTCCCGGGGAAAAACTCCCGCAACCGCGAATTGGCGATCACGACACGCTGATCCGGCCCGATCAAGGCCACGCCGCTCTGACCACCCTCGATCGCGTCCACCAGCCGCGTCTGCGCCGACCGCCGTGCCGCGATCTCCCGCTCCATCATCGTCCGGATATTGTCCCGCATCTCTCGCATCGAGCCGAGCAACCGCCCCATCTCGTCCTGCCCGCCCGTGGGGATTTCGGTGTCGAGCTGTCCCGCCGCGATCCGGCCCGCCGCCTCCGACGCCGCCGCGATCGGCGTCACCAGTTCCCGCCCCAGAGCCAACGCGATCAGACATCCGATCAGCATGACCTCGACCGTGGCATACAGGCTCAGGCTCTGATACCGGTCGATCGAGGCCATCGCGGTTTCACGGTCCCGAACCCCATCCTCGGCGGTCAGATCGCTGAGGGTTTCCAGATCCCGCCGGACGGTATGGCGTGCCGGGTCGCGGTCACCGGCGCTCAACCCCAAAGACGAGGCCGCGAACGCATCCCCGGCGTACTGGGCTGCCGCGGCGGCCAGCGGGCTCACGGCTTTGTCCCGCGTGATCGCGATATTGGCCGCGACCGATCGGATCAGCGCCTGGATCCGCGCGGTATTGGCCGCTGGATCGGCCTCAGCCGCCTCCAACGCCGCGAAATCCGCCGCCGCCAGCCGCGCGTGATGGATCGCGAGCAACGGCCCGTCATAAATCCGCCCCACCAGCCGTCCGGATTCCGACAGGCTACGGATCACATGCACGCCCAACGCCCCGGTGATCATCGCGATCGCGACGAACGCGAGGATGATCTTGCCGCGGATCGTCAGCACCGTTTCACGGGAAAATCTGGGCTTGGACATCGTTCCCTACAAAACGGGTCGCGAGCCCAATGGTAACGCCTGGGGATTACGGGCGAGTGTCCGAACCGCGCTCAATGGGACGGCGCATCCCGCCCTGAAAAAACTTCCCTGAAAAAACTTCCCTAAAAAAACTTCCCTAAAAAAACTTCAACGCCAAAAACCCGCCGACAACCCCCAAAGCCAGCCCGCTGGTCACCAGCGTCAATCGCTTCTCGATGAACGCCCGCACCGGTTCGCCCCAGAACCGTAGCAACGCCGCCAGCAGAAAGAACCGCGCCCCCCGCGTCACCATGCACGCGGCCAGGAACACCGCGAAATTGAACTTCGCGGCACCGGACGCGATCGTCACGATCTTGAACGGGATCGGCGTCAGCCCCTTGATCAAAATCACCCACAGGCCCCATTTCGCATACAGGTCCTGGAACGCCGCGAATTTCTCGCCATAGCCGTAAAGCGCCAGCACCGGCTTCGCCAGCACGTCGAACAGCGCGTAGCCGATGACATAGCCCAGTACCCCGCCCATGACGGACGCGACCGTGCACACCAGCGCGAACCGCCACGCCCGATCCGGCCGCGCCAGCGACATCGGCACCAGCATCACATCCGGCGGAATGGGGAAAAAACTGCTCTCCGCGAAGGCGATCACCGCCAGCCACCACGGCGCGGCGGAGGAGCCGGCCAATACGATGATCCGGTTGTATAGCCCTTGCAGCATGAGGTTTTCCTATCGCCGTCGTCTCTGGTCTCCGCCTCCTACACGTCTTATCGTCGAAACAGAACCGCCAGGAGAGCCAAAAATGACCACCACCGTCGCGCGCCTGCTGGCCGATAGTCTGGAAGCTCATGGCGTCGACCAGATGTTCTGCGTGCCCGGTGAAAGTTATGTCGGCCTGACCTCGGTCCTGACCGAGCGCAATTCCATCCGCATGATCGTTTGCCGGCACGAGGGTGGGGCCGGTTTCATGGCCGTCGCCGATGGCCGCCTGCGCGCCCGCGCCGGCGTCTGCATCGTCTCGCGCGGGCCCGGCCTCACCAATTCCATGGTCTCGCTGCATTCCGCCTTCCACGACGCCACCCCAATGGTCATGCTGGTCGGCCAGGTCGAGCGCAAGGATTTTGGCCGCGGCGCGTTGCAGGAACAGAATTATTCCAAACTCCTCGCCGACATCACCAAATGCGTGATCGAGGTGAATGAGCCCGAACAGGCGTCCGAGGCGATTGCCCGCGCCTTTCATTTGGCCGAAACCGGCACGCCCGGTCCCGTCGCCGTCATCCTGCCCGAGGATATCTTCGACGAGGAAACCGACGCCGAACTGAACCTCGCCCGCCCCCGCGTCGTCCCCGGCGCGCGCGCTCAGGATCTGGATCGTTTGGCCGATATGCTGGCGAAAGCGGAACGGCCCCTGATCCTGGTGGGCGGCGCGCTGCTGGCTGACACGCTGCACGACGCCGCCGCTTTCGCTGATCTGCGGACATTGGCGGAAACCTGGATGCTGCCGATCAGCCCGACGCATCGCCGCCCGCAACTGTTCGATGCGCGGCATCCGAATTACGGCGGCTACATGGGCATCCGCGTCCCGCCGGCGCTGATCACTGAGATGAAAAAAGCCGATCTGATCGTCTCGTTGGGCGAACGGATCACCGACAGCGTCAGCCAGTCCTACACCTTTCCCGCCGCACCCCAGCCACAAATTCCCCTGGTGCATGTCTGGCCCGACGCCAACGAAATCGGCCGCGTCTGGCGCGTTGACCTCGGCATCCCCGCCGACCCGCATGAGGTCATCAAGGGATTGCTCGCCAAAGGCGCCCCCGCCGATGCCGCCAAACGCACTTCCTGGGTTGCGGGCCTGCACGAGCGGCATTTGAAACTGCTGGAAAAGAAGTGGGAACCGACGACGGACGGCATCAACTTCGCCGCCATCGTCTGCGAGGTCGATAAGCATTTAAGTGACGACGCGGTCGTGACCTCGGACGCCGGCAATTTCGGTTCGTATATTCATCGTTACATCGGCTTCAAACCGGGTCAGGAGTTTCTGTCCTCGATCGTCGGCGCGATGGGTTCCGGCATGCCGATGGCCGTCGCCGCCGGTCTGCGCCGCCCAGGCCGTCAGGTCGTCGCGTTCATGGGCGATGGCGGGGCGTTGATGGCGGGCAACGAACTGGCGACCGCGCTGCAATATGGCTGTTGCCCGATCGTGATCATTTCTGACAATTCCATGTACGGAACGATCGGCATGCACAGCTACGTCCGCTATCCCGACCGTAAATTCATGGATGCGATGAAACTCACCAATCCCGACTTCGCGGCATGGGCGCGCGCGTTTGGCGCCGAGGGCATTACCATCCGCGAGGAGGCCGAAATCGCCGATGGCATCGCGCG
>JAYVXQ010000343.1:0-4214 GCA_043785025.1 Acetobacteraceae bacterium | reverse complement strand
GGGGTGGATACGGTTGGCGGATTTGTGAAGGTGGGGCGTTGCCCGCAAACCCCACCAGGAGGCAGCGCCTCCTCGCGGGGCCTGGGGCAGAGCCCCATCCCGCCGCCGTTGACCACCCGCCCAGATCGGCGGATCATCCCGCCGCGAAATCATCGAAGGAGCGCCGTCCCATGCCGTTGGAGTCAATCCAAACCGCCGAACTCAGCCTGTCCGATGCCCGCTGGCAAGCGCGTGTCGACCTCGCCGCCGCGCATCGCCTCGCGGTGATCCATGGCTTCAATGAAGGGATTTTCAATCACCTCACGCTCCGCGTGCCGGGCGCCGACGATCGCTATTATCAAATTCCGTTCGGGCTGCACTGGTCCGAAGTGACCGCCAGCTGCTTCATGGAAATCGGCTACGACGGACGCCAACTGGCCGGTGAGGGCGAGGTGGAGCGCTCCGCTTATTGCATCCACGCCCCGATCCACCGGCTCAACGCCAAGGCGGCGGCGGTGTTTCACACGCATATGCCCTTCGCCAGCGCGCTGACCCGATTGAAGGATCAAACCATTCTGCCGATCGGTCAGACCGAACTCGGAACGATGATGCACACGGCCTATGACGACATCTACACCGGTCCGGCGTTCGACCCGGCGGAAGGCGAGCGTCTCGCGGGGGTCATCGGCGACAAAACCGTGCTGATGATGGCCAATCACGGCGTCGCCACCGTGGGCCAGACAGTGTCCGAAGCCTATGACCGGCTTTATTATGTCGAGCGTGTTGCGCAAGTGCAGCTTTATGCCATGTGGACCGGACGCGAACTCCGCCCGCTGCCCCAGGACGTGGTCGATCACACTGTGGGTGAATACCGGAAAAACCGCCATCAATACGGTGGCAAACCGAATCACGCGTGGCATTTCGACGCGCTGAAGCGGACGCTGGATCGTAAGGAGCCTGACTACAAGGACTGACCCGCGACCAAAAAAAACAGGGAGGAAATCATGAACATCCAACGTCGTTTTCTGGCCGGGGCGGCACTGGCGATCAGTGCTTTCCCCGCCGAATTGTTCGCCGCCACGGCGGATGAAACCGCCGTCGCGAAAAATGTCGAGGCATTTCGCAACGCGCAAATCGCGGCAGACGCGAAGGCCCTGGAAAGCCTCTGCGCCCCGGAACTCAGCTATAGCCATTCCGACGGACGGATCGAGGATCGGGCGGCGTTCGTGACCAATGCGACGAACGGAAAATCGAAGGTCCTGTCTTTGGAATATCGCGAACCGTCGATCCAGATCGTCGGTACCGCGGCGATCGTGCGGTTCCACTGGGTCGGCCAAAGCCAGGCGCTGGATGGTAAGAAAAGCGACACCAATCTGGGCATTCTGATGACCTGGCAGAAACAGGGCGCGGATTGGAAATTGCTCGATCGGGCCTCGACCAAGCTCTGATCGCAACAGCGGGAGGACGCGATGGACCAGATATCATCCGGTCACGACACGGGTGTTTGGCCCGCCGGTTTGACGCGGGTTCCGTACTGGGCTTATCGCGATCCCGCGACCGCGCGGGATGAACAGACGCGGATTTTCGAAGGTCCCGCCTGGCATTTCCTGTGTCTTGAAATCGACGTGCCGGACATCGGCGACTGGCGCGCCTGCATGATGGGGGCGATGCCGGTCGTCGTGGCGCGCGCGGAAGATCACGCGGTCGTCGCGTTCGAAAATCGTTGCGCGCATCGTGGCGCGCTGATCTGCCTCGACGACGCGGGCAAAAGTAAAGACTTTCACTGCGTCTATCACGCCTGGCGTTACGATCTGCGCGGCAATCTGAAATCGATCGCGTTCCGTCACGGTGTCAACGGACTGGGTGGCATGCCCGAAGATTTCCGCATGGAAGACCACGGCCCCCGCAAATTGCGCGTCACCGTGGAAAGCGGGCTGGTGTTCGGCACGCTGTCACCCGATGCACCCGCCTTCGCCGATTATGTCGGCCCCGAAATCATGGTCCGGTTGCGCCGGGTGCTGCATAAAAAATTGGAGGTGATCGGGCGGTTCACGCAACCTCTGCCATGCAACTGGAAACTGTATCTGGAGAATGTGCGCGATACCTATCACGCGTCGTTGCTGCACACGTTCTTCACCACGTTCCGCATCAGCCGTCTGAGCCAGGGGGGTGGGGTGATGGTGGGCGAGAATGGCGTCGCGCATGCCTCGACGACCCTGGCGCCGGCGAAGGGACCTGACGATACCTATGCGGGGATGCGGGCGGATAATCAGGGGTTTCAGTTGAAGGATCCCTCGTTTCTGAACGCGGTCGCCGAGTTCAACGATGACATTCAATTGCAGATCCTGTCGATCTTTCCGGGCTTTATTCTGCAGCAGATCCATAACGCGCTGGCGGTGCGCCAGATCGTGCCGCGCGGGGTGGATAAAATGGATCTCAACTGGACCTATCTGGGGTTCGCCGACGATACGCCGGAACTGCGCACGATGCGGTTGAAGCAAGGCAATTTGGCGGGACCGGCCGGACTCGTTTCGATGGAGGATGGCGCGGTCGGCGGCTTCGTCCAGCGCGGCATCGCGACGGCGGATGATGCGTCCTCGGTGCTGGAAATGGGAGGTGCGGGGGCGGACACGTCGGAAACGCGGGCGACGGAGGCCTCGGTGCGGGGCTTCTGGAAGGCCTGGCGCGCGTATATGGGGCTGTGACGGCATGAGCGACGCGGCGCTGCTGTTCGAGATTTCGGCGCTGAATACCGCCTGCGCGGCGGCGATCGACGCGGACCGGTTGGAGGAATGGCCGGGATTTTTCCTGGAACACTGTCTGTATAAGGTAACCACGGCGGATAATCACGCCAAGGGTTATCAGGCCGGGGTGATCTATGCCGACTCGCGCGCGATGCTGATCGACCGGGTCGCGGCGTTACGCGAGGCGAATATTTATGAACGGCAACGCTATCGTCACATTCTGGGCATGCCGGTGATCAAATCCAACGCGGATGGATCAGTGGCGGCGGAGACGCCGTTTTTGGTGGTGCGCACGATGCGGGAGGGGCAGATGGATATTTTCGCCACCGGCCTGTGTCTGGATACCGTGCGGCGCGACGTGGACGGGCTCTGGCGCTATGCGGCGCGAATCGTCGTTTGTGACAGTCAACGGTTCGACACGCTGCTGGCGATCCCGTTATAGGCATTACGCCTTCATCGCCGATTGATTTGGCCGCGATATCCTGTTGCCCCCCTTGCTCCGCGCGCCGCGAACAATACACTGATCATCGATAATCAATTTCAAGCAACGGGATGACCTTGCCAAATTCGGAGACGACGGCTCATTTGGATGCGATCGATCGGCGGATCCTGGCGGCGCTGCAGGAGAATGGGCGGATCACCAACATCGCGTTGTCGCGGGTGGCGGGCGTGTCGGCGCCCCCCTGTTTGCGGCGGGTGCGCGCGTTGGAGGAGGCGGGGATCATCCGCGGCTACCACGCCGATACCGATCCGCAGAAGCTTGGTTGGGAAATCACGGTGTTCGCGATCGTGGGGCTTGAGAGCCAGAAGGACGCGGTGCTGTCCGCCTTCGAACAGTTGGTCGCGAGCTGGCCGGAGGTGCGGGAGTGCCACATGATCCGGGGCGGCGGCGATTTTTTGTTGCGGTTCGTGGCGCGCGACACCGCGCATGAAAATCAATTGACGCAGAAATTAACCGGTCTGCCGACGGTCAGCCGGGTGCAGACGCTGCAGACGATCCGCACCAGCCGTAGTCTGGCGGGCGTGCCGTTCTGAAAACCTTGCTGGAGCGGTCTCCGATCGCGTTGGCTCACGGAAACCACTCTAACGTTTGTTTGGGCGAGCCTCATTCGATCAGGTGTATTCACCGGATCGAATGAGGCTCTAACACCGCCGTCCCCGTAAATACCGAAATCCCATCAGGCCCGAGGCCAGCAGAATAAGGCTCGACGGTTCCAACACCGCCGGCGCCCGCGTGACCTGAGTTGTCGTGCTGGCGCCGTCGATCAGGGCCCCTCCGGCGATCGAGAAGGGCAAATTGATTGGCCCGTTCAGCGCGGCGAGAAACCCAGAAGCTCGGTAAGCGGGGGATCTGGATCGGTGGTGGAGGCGGCGTGATACGATCCCAGGGGGCACGTGTCCGCCGGCGTCGCGTTGACCGTGATGGTGATGCTGGTGCGGTTGTCGATGCGCGGCGTGACCGTGGAATTGGGCGGCGCGCCCGCCGTCAGC
>JAYVXQ010000342.1:0-13295 GCA_043785025.1 Acetobacteraceae bacterium | reverse complement strand
GTCTCGTTGGCCGCTCGCCCGGTTTGTACAATCTGTATCTCGGCGGCGCCCATGATGGCACGCGGTTGTCGAAACTTTTCGCCCGGGATGTTGGCGGCGATGCGATCGTGGCCGCTCTGGGCCCGATCTTCGCGGATTACGCGGTGCGCCGTATCGATAATGAATCGTTCGGCGATTTCGTCATTCGCGCGGGTCTGATCGCGCGCACGACCTCTGGGCTCGACTTTCATGAAAATCTCGCTCCTGAACTGAGGACCTGATCATGCGTGTTCTTTTGTCCCAAACGATCGCCGCGGCACGCCCAACCGAGAATGGAGCCTGGTTGCCAGGCCTCGCGCATGTCGTGGCGGCGCTGGCGACTTTGCCGGTGTTTGGCGCGGCGGCCTGCGCGACCGGATTGCTGTTGACCAGTCTGGTCAGTTTTGTTGTGTGGCTGCCGTTGACCGCGATCGCGTTGAACGGCGGTGTTGCGCTGAATGAGAATGACGCCGCGCCTGTGCTGCCGCCCGCCGCGAAGCTGATGTTGTTCGTGCTATGGACGGCGACGGCCTGGGCGGTTGCGGGGGTGGCGCGCTGATTTCCTCCCCCAAATATGCCAAAGGACCCCGGAAGGTCCTTTGACGGCGGTCACCCCGAGGGGGCCGGGCACTGATGCTTCCGGAGAAGCGGTGGAGATGTATAGGGACCACGAGGCGCAAATTGGTGATGATCGGGGTGGAAGTCAAGGAATTAATTGACGGAACCTCGCGTTGATCCTGAAAAACCTCTGCACACACCATGGTCTTTCCGTGGGCCCGCTCACGGGGTTCGCTGGCCTGGGATCCATGCCATGACCAAATCCTGGATCGGTTGAAACGCCGCGACGGACAGTCTCGGCACCGTGCCATGGGTCGCGGTCAGCCGGAGGCAGGACACGGTATAAAGATGATTGCAGACAGCCCAGACGTCGCAATCTTCTCCCACGCTCGGGTTGCGCTCCAGCTTAATTGCCCAGTGATTGGCGGTTTGCGGTTGGGTTGTGAGGGGAACGATGAGGATGGGGCCTTGCAGGCTGTTTTTCCATGACACCACAATGACGGGCCGCCGCTTGGAAAATTCCGGTGGCAAGGCGGCCGCGGGGAAACGGCAGGAGTAGACGTTGCGAATCGCGGGCGCGGCTTTGAGGGTGATACGGGGTATCGGCGCCTCGGGCGGCCGCCATCCGTGTATATGCAAGGTTCGGCTGTCGCTTGCCATGATCGCTCCTGGACTGGCGGAGACGATCCGCCGCCATTCCCAGAGCGTACAAGCCACAACTGAAGGAAGCCTTAAGCTGGCCGAAGCCTGTTTGGTGCGGTCGAGAAGACTCGAACTTCCACGAGGTTTCCCCCACAAGCACCTCAAGCTTGCGCGTCTACCATTCCGCCACGACCGCATCGTAGGCTAAGGAGGCGGGGTATAGCGGATGACCTCAGTGGGTTCAATCACCAGAACGGCGCCTGAATGGCTTATCTCGGACGGGCTCACCGAATATCCGGACGCCCTTGGCCGGATGCGCGCGCGTGCCGCCGCTATTCGGGCCGGGACGGCGCGGGAACTCGTCTGGTCGGTGGAGCATCCCCCGCTTTATACCGCCGGAACCTCGGCGAAGCCCGAGGAACTGACCGATCCCGCCCGGTTTCCAACCTTCGACGCGGGCCGTGGCGGGCAATGGACCTATCACGGGCCCAACCAGCGCGTGGTTTATGTCATGCTGGATCTGGACCGGCCGCACGGGATGGTACCCGCGCGGGATATTCGATGCTATGTCAACGGGTTGGAAGAATGGCTGATCCGCGCGTTGGACCGTTTCAACGTTAAAGGCGAGCGGCGCGCCGGACGGGTCGGGATTTGGGTCGCGGATCGCGCTGATGGCACCGAGGCGAAAATCGGCGCGATCGGCGTGCGGGTGAGCCGCTGGGTGTCCTGGCACGGCGTTGCGTTGAACGTCGATCCCGACCTGAGACATTTTGAGGGCATCGTGCCCTGTGGCGTCCGGGGTCACGGCGTGACCAGCCTCGCGGCGTTGGGTGTTACCGCGACCCTGCATGACGCCGATATCGCGCTGCGCGCCGCCTGGCATGAGGTATTCGGCATCGACGCGGAAGCGGCCCCCGCGTGCGCGGTCTGAAAATCGTCGCCGCGTTCAGGTTTCATTAACCGATTCAAGGCATTTTGAGGCGGACGATCCGCCGGCCCGGCCTTTGGGTGGGCGGAACACAACACCTGACCCGCTCATGGGGCAGGGAACACAACACCTGACCCGCTCACGGGGCAGGGAACACAACACCTGACCCGCTCACGGGGCAGGGAACACAACACCTGACCCGCTCATGGGTCTGGGCGGGGGTTCGATGTCTCAGGTTGGATTGCCGCCGATTGAACCATTTCTGCCCGCCACGTTTCTGGAACGTGGCGTCGCGGTCCCCTTCACCACCCCTCTTTTGGGTGGGACGCGCGCGCGTCCGGCGGCGAAGAACGGGATCGAGCTTGTGGTGCCCAACCCCTCGGGCGGGCGTGGCGCTTACATTCTGCCTTGGTCCGGGATCGCCTCGCTGTGCCGTCCCACCTTGCATGACACCGTGCTGAATACACGGCTCGCGGAATCGCGTGGGGTCACGCCGCTGACCATCCGGCGCGTCGCGCGCGCGCTCGCGGCCGAGGGCCTGGCCGGGGAAGACGCGATGGAGGCCGCGGGCCGCGCCTCCGACCTCGATCAGGATGCGCGGCGGGCCACCAATATCGCGTTGCTCATGGCCCTGACCCGGCAGGCTGAGTCCGCGGCGGCGGCATCTCAACCGGATGACCTCGGCCACTTGAATGAACGGGCGGCGGCATGGGCCGCATTGAATCAGAAGGCGGCGGCATGGGCCGCCGGGAAACTCGATCAACCCGTGCCCTGGGTTGGCGCGGCGTTGGAGGCGCTGGCCGATGCCCTGGTCGCCGTGGGCGTGGGGCCGGGTCACTCGGCCGCCAGAATTCCGCTGTTGATGGCGCGTTTGCGCACCGTGGCCGCGCAAACCGAGACCTGGAGCGGAACGGCGACGCAGGACGATCACGTGGCCTATGCGCGCATGATCGCCGCCGTCGCCGCGCACACGATTACCCTCGCCGACCCGTTGATCCGCGAAGCGCGCGCGGTGGCGGACAACATGATCGGATTGCTGCGGGTCTGGTCGCTGGACGCCGAGGCGGCGGTGCGCCGGATCGCCCGCCCGGAATGGCTGCTGGACGGCTGGGAACGGATTTGCCTGATCTGGGAAGCCGCCGGAGACGACGCGGCGCGGCGGGCGGCGATGGTGGAAATCGCGGTGCTGCTGCCGGTCATGCCGCGCGAGGCCAGCGACTGGTCCGGTGGGGCTCGGCCCGACGACCCCTCTCAGGGCCCGCGCCGGCATGTCGGATTGAACGAGGACTGGCGCTCGGGTGCCGCGGTCCTCGACCTCATCGCGCGCAATGAACACTTCCGGGCCGCGGCATGTTGACCGCGCGCGCCGTGCCAGGAGGGCGATTATGACGGGCGCGCTCATGCCAGGAGGGCGATCATGACAGGGGCGATCATGACGGGGGCGATCATGACGGGGGGGGCGATGACGATGGCGTCCGACATGCGCGGCCTGCGTCAGGATTTGCGGGAAGCGCCCGAGAGTAAGCTGCGGGAGGTGATCTCGGTCCTGGATCAGGCGGCCAGCGCCGCCGCCAATCAGGCCATTCTGGATCCGGTGCGGGCCCGGGTGGCGTCGTTGAATCTGGCGCGGCCGCTGCGGCTGACACGGCTGCTGTTCGTGCCGATCGATCCCTTGATCGTCCCGCCGCGCGGCTGGCGGGCAGACCAGCCTTTGGTGCCGCGTACGGCACTCGGTCCCCTGGCACAGCTTGCCCGCGCCGGGACCGGCCCGCTCTGGGCTGAAATAGAGGCGATGATCGCGGGCCACGACACGCATGACATGAAGGCGGTCTCCCGCGCGGGGGAGGCGCTGTGGCCGAGAGCCGGAGCGATCCTGGCGGCGGCCGTCGCGCCCGCCGATTGGCGCGAGGCGACCGGATTGCCGGTGCCGGTGTTCGCGGCTTTGGCGCAGGCGATCGGCGCGGTACTGCGGCGCGGCGTCGATCTCCGGCTGCTGGCGCGTGAGGCCGCGATCGGTGCTTTGCTTCCCGATCGCGCGGTCGTGGCCCGGGTCGTCGCGGGCATGGAGCAGGAGCCTGACCTCGCCTGCACGATGATCGCCCGCGTCGTCCTGGCGTCCGCGCCCAACGCGGCGCCGATGCTGCGCGACCTCGCGATGACCACGGGACGACCGGGCAGTCATGCCGCGCTGATCCGCGGCCTCGCGCGCGGGATGGAAACGATACTGGAGGACCTGGATCAGGACGGCGCGATCGGTCCATGCACGCCGATGGAACTGGCCGCGGAGGTGGCCCGCATGACCGCGCTGGCGCGCGAGATCGAGGGCGATGTCGCGGCGAAAAAGCACCGGCCGCGGTTGAAGGCGATCCGCGACCGGTTAAGCGCGCTGTGCCGGTCGCGTTTCACCGAGGGGCTGAAGGGCGAGATCATCGCGCCGTTAACCGATGCGATTGGCCCCGTGGATCCCGCCGGTCAGACCCGGCTGGAAAGTGCTGCCCGCGGATTACGGGCGCTGGAACTCGCGGCGCGTAAGATTGGCGATGCCGCCGGGTACGACGCGCTGACCGAACGCGCGGCGCGGGTGGTGCGGGACGCCGCCGCCGCCGGCACCCTGACGCCGATCCGGCATTGCCGTCTGATCGAGATCATCGCGGGACCCGAGGCGGCGGAAGCGGTCTACCGTTCGCGGAAATCCGCCGCCGGGCTCAGCGCATCCGCCGGGTTGGCGGCGGCAGACCCGCCTGCACGTCCGGCAAATCCTCGTCCAGGATCGTGAGGGTCACGGAATAGGAGGTCTCGCCGTCCTCCACGTCTTTGTAGACGGTGCCGAGGATTTCCTCGCCGACGGCGAATTCGACCGACAATCCGGCGCGCGCGGGTGCGACGACGCGGATCAGATTGTTGCTGAACAGCTTGCGCAGATAGGCCTGAACGCGGGCGATATCGATCGGTGTCATGGGTCAGCCTTCTGCGCGGGAATACGCCGCGTTGTTTGCCCGTGGCGCGAGACGCTGTCCAGACGGGGTCTGGCGATTAGTACAAGGCGGGCAGTACAAGGCGGGCGGTATCAGGCGCGCGGTATCAGGCGGGGACTGGCCCAAAGGCCCCGGCCATGCGCAGCGCGAGGTCGGCCATGTGATCGGCCGTCTGCTCCAACGACAACCGTCCGTTGGGCCGGTACCACGTATAAGCCCAAGAAATCATGCCACCCAGCGCGAGTGCGGCAACTGAGGGATCGGTGATTTCGAAGTCGCCACTGGCGATGCCCTGCGCCAGCATTTCGGTTAGCACCTGGTCGAACTGTTTGCGCAGGGCGTTGATCTCGGCCAGCGCCTCACGCGACAGGTTTTTTTCCTCGCGAAAAAAGATCGCGATATTGGCCTGGCGCCGCAGCACGATTTTGGTGAAATCGGTGATCGCGGCGCGCAGGCGGGAGGCGGGGGTGCCGGGCGCTGCCGCGGCCGAGGCGACCGCGTCCAGCGACAATTCGATCGTCGGTTTGCACAAAGCCGCCAGCAATTCGACCTTGCCGCGAAAATGCGTGTAGATGAAGGGTTTGGTGACGCCCAATTCGGCGGCGATGTCATCCAGCGTGGTGCCCGTGAAGCCACGCTCGTAGAAGAGTTTGACCGCTTCCTCCAGGATCCGCTCGCGCTTGTAAGCCAGAATTTCATCTCGCATGCCCCGATCTTAGGACCGAACGGGCTGGATTGAAAGACTACCGGCGAGTAGCCTGAGACGGGAGCAACAGGAGAGCGACATGGCTGGATTGCTGGATGGGAAGTCGGCGTTGATCACCGGCGGGGGCGGCGGCATCGGACGGGCGACGGCGCTGATCTTCGCCCGCGAGGGCGCGCGGCTGGCGGTGGCCGACGCGTCCGCGGCGGCGGCTCAGGAAACCGTGTCCCAGGTGAACGCGATGGGCGGGCAGGCGATCGCGCTGACCGGGGACGTGACCGACGCCTCCGCCGTGCAGGCGATGATCGCCGCCGTGGTCAGCGCCTTCGGGCGGGTCGATTGCGCGTTCAACAACGCGGGGATCGCGGCCTATCAGGTCGATGCGTCCGGCAAGAAGACGCACGAATGGGCGGAGGCGTCGTTCGACCGGATGATCGGGGTGAACCTGAAGGGCGTCTGGCTGTGCATGAAGCATGAGATCATCCAGATGCTGGCGCAGGGCATGGGCTGCATCGTCAACACCGCGTCGATCGCCGGATTGATCGGGTTGCCGACGTCATCGGCTTATGTCGCCGCGAAGCATGGCGTGGTCGGCCTGACCAAGACGGCGGCGATCGAATACGCGCAAGACGGCATAAGGGTGAACGCGGTGTGCCCAGGATATATCGAGACCAAAATGACTGAGGACACGATGAAGCGAAGGGGGGAGCAGTTGATGGGCATGGTCCCGATGCGCCGCATGGGCCGGCCCGAGGAAATTGGCGAGATGGTGCTGTTCCTGTGCAGCGAGCGCGGATCCTATGTGAATGGCGCCTGTTATAATGTCGATGGCGGATACATGGCGATATGAACCACGTCACCGCGTTGGCCGCCGATCCGGCGCGGCTCGATCTGGCGTTGGACGGGGCGGACATCGCGCCCCTTCTGATGGTCCTCGTGCATCTGACGGGCGAGGCGCATTGGCTGGATGAGGTCGCGCCGCACATCAACGGCCCGTGGAATTTCCAGGAAACCGTGCCTGAGGATCTGAAAGCGCGGGTGCGGGCGCGGGTGAAACAAATTCTGCTGAGCATCACGGAACTTCCGGCTGAACCTCCGCCGGCGTTGCTGCGCAAAATGCTGGAGTCGGGCGCCGGCGGGCCGGTTCCGGACGAATATATTCCGATGATCCTTGAGGAAATGAACCTCGACGGCGACGATCCGAAAACCGTGCGCTGGCGGACGCGGCCGCCGGCCGAGGCGCTGGCCGGATTTAAGACCGTCATCATCGGCGCTGGCGTGTCGGGCCTCGGCATGGCGATCAAAATGCAAGAGGCCGGCATCCCCTTCGTCATTTACGAGAAGAACCGCACGGTCGGCGGCACCTGGTTCGAAAACTCCTATCCCGGCTGCGGCGTCGATACGCCCAATCATTTCTATTCGCTGTCGTTCGAGCCGAACCACGACTGGCCCGACCATTTTTCCAAACGCGATGAATTGTGGTCGTATATGGAACGGGTCGCCGATCAATACGATATCCGCCGCCACATTCATTTCGAAACCGAGGTGACGTCGGCGGTGTTCGACGAGGCGCGCTCGGTCTGGTTGATGACCACGCGCGACGCCGCGGGCGCTGAGACGACGTTCGACGCCAACGCGGTGATCTCGGCGGTGGGCCAGTTGAACCGTCCCGCTGTTCCCGATTTCCCGGGGTTGGCGACGTTCAAGGGGCCGAAATTCCATACCGCGCGGTGGGATCATTCGGTCGATCTCACGGGCAAGAACGTGGTGATGATTGGGACCGGCGCGTCGGGGATGCAGGTTGGGCCTTCGATCGCTGATAAAGTCGGACGGCTGACGATCTTCCAGCGTTCGGCGCATTGGGCGGTGTATAACGCGAATTATCACAAGGCGGTGGGGCCGGGAAAAACCGCGGCGCTGAAATTCATTCCGTTCTATGCGAAATGGTACCGGTTTCAATTGCTGTGGGCCTCCTCGGATGGGTTGCACGCGTCCTTGCACGCCGATCCCGCCTGGCCGACGCCAGATCAATCGTTGAACGAGACGAACCAGAGATTCCGCGATCAGATCACCGGTTATATCCGGGATCAGGTGAACGGCGATCCGGCGCTGATGGAGAAAGTCATTCCGCCGTATCCGCCCTACGGCAAACGCATGTTGCGGGATAATCACTGGTATAAAATGCTGACCCGCGACAACGTCGATCTGATCACCGACGGCATCGCGCGGATCACCGAGGACGGCGTCATCACCAAAACCGGCCAGGTCGTCCCCGCCGACGTTCTGGTGCTGGCGACGGGGTTCGACGCGCAACGTATGCTGGCGCCGATGCGTGTTCAGGGGAAGGGCGGCCAGACGCTGCGCGATGTCTGGGGCGACGATAATCCGCGCGCTTACCTCGGCATCACCGTGCCATCCTTTCCGAACCTGTTCATGATTTATGGGCCCGGCACCAATCTCGCGCATGGCGGCAGCGCGATCTATCACTCGGAGTGTCAGACCCGATATATCATGCAATGTCTGCGCGAATTGCTGGAAACCGGAGCCAAAGCGATGGATGTCCGGCGCGAACCGCATGACCGGTTCAACACGCTGCTGGACGATACGCACGCGAAAATGGTGTGGGCGCATCGCGGCGTCGGCAATTGGTACAAAAACAAGGCGGGCCGGGTCGTCACCAACTCCCCGTTCCGACTGGTCGATTACCGGGCGATGACGGTGGCGCTGGATCCCGGGGATTACGATATCGTTTGACGGGAGCAGCGGATGTTGAAGTTCGGAATTTCGTTGTTCTTCACGGATTATGCGATGCACCCGGCGGAGCTCGCGCGCGAATTGGAACAGCGCGGCTTTGAATCGGTCTGGTCGGGCGAGCATTCGCATATCCCCGTGGCGTTGAAGACGCCGTTCCCCGGTGAGGGCGGGGTGAAAAAGCATTATTACGACGTGATGGACCCGTTCGTGACGCTGACCGCCGCCGCTTGCGCGACGACGACGTTGAAGATCGGCACCGGTGTTTGTCTGGTGGCCCAACGCGATCCGATCCAGACGGCGAAATTGGTGGCTTCGCTCGATCAGATCTCCGGCGGGCGGTTCATTTTCGGCGTCGGCGATGGTTGGAATCAGGAGGAGATCGAAAATCACGGCACGGTTTTCGCGACCCGCCACAAGCGCGCCCGCGAATCGATCGAGGCGATGAAACAAATCTGGACCCAAACGAAAGCCGAATATCACGGCGACCTCGTGCGTTTCGATCCGATGATGACCTGGCCGAAGCCGTTGCAAAAACCGCATCCGCCGATCCTGGTCGGCGGCTCGTTCCCTTACTCCGCGCGCCGGGCCATTCGTTACGGTGATGGCTGGATGCCGAGTGCCCCCAAGGGTGCCACCGATATTCTTGAGATCGTGCCGCGGTTCCGTCAGTTGGCCGCCGAGGCCGGACGCGATCCCGCATCGATGCCGATCACCGCCTGGTATCCGCCCCAGGATCAGCCCCTCATGGAACGCTATCGCGATCTGGGCCTGGAGCGGGCGGTGTTCACGGTGCCCTCGGCTGGGAAGGACGTGGTGTTGCCCATCCTCGACCGGATCGGCGGCATCATGACGCGCGTCAACGCCTGATGAGGCCCTTCTGGGGCGCGCTTCTGGGTTTGCTGATGCTGTCCGCCTGCGCCCAGGGAATGGCGGGGGGAATCGCGGCGGGATATGGGGAGCAGGTCCATAAGGTGCCGATGCGCGACGCGGCGGGCGCTGAAATCCGCCTTCATACCAGGATTTGCCGGCCGGCGGGGGACACGCCGGCGCGCGTGGTGGTGATCAATCATGGAAGCCCAGTGAATGCCGCCGATCGGCTGACGCGCCAGCCCACGGCGTGTGACAATGAGGCGGTGCGCTGGTTCGTCGATCGAGGCTTCATCGCGGTCATGGGTTTACGGCGCGGCTTTGGCGCGACCGGCGGCGCCTTCGCCGAAACCGCGGCGCCCGGCTGCACCGCCGAGGGCTATGCGCGCGGTGCGAGGGAGGCGGCGCGTGATGTGAATGCCCTGGTCGATTACGCCACGGCGCTGCCGTTCGCGAAAAAAGACGGTGTCGTCGTGGTGGGCCAGTCGGCCGGGGGATGGGCCACGATCGCGTATGACGGTCTTGCGCACTCCAGGGTCGTCGCGATGGTCAACATGGCCGGCGGACGCGGCGGACGGGTCGGCAATGTCGCGAACAACACTTGCCGCCCCGATGAATTAACGCGCGCGGCCGGTTTGTTGGGCGCGACCGCGCGCCTGCCGATGCTGTGGGTTTATACTGGCAACGATTCGTATTTCGCGCCCCCGCTCGTCACGGCGATGCACGCGGCCTTCACCAGCATGGGCGGGATCGCCGATCTGGTGCAATTGGGTCCGTTCGGCGCCGATGGACACCGGTTGTTTTTCGAAAAAGGCGGCTCGGCGATCTGGGGGCCGCTGTTCACACGCTATTTGGCGTCGCGCGGCGTTCCGCTCTGACCGCGCGTGGACTACACTCACGCCGGGTGGAAAAAACACGGAGGACACGATGCGCTTCGGCCTGATCATTCGCGGCCAATATCCGCAAGGCGACGACATGCGCCTCCGTCTGAGGGAAGACCTCGACGTCGCGAAATACGCCGAGGATCTGGGGTACGACATCATCTGCAAGGGCTCGCATTACAGTTCGTATCCGTTTCAATACATCCAGCAAATTCCTTATTTGTGCCAGGTCGCGATGATCGCGCCGAAATTGCGTCTGTGTCCCGGCGTCGTGCTGTTGCCGTTGCACAGTCCGTTGCATGTCGCCGAGGAACTCGCCTCGCTCGACGTGATGTGCGACGGTAAACTGGTTTTCGGCGCCGGCATCGGTTACCGCGAGGTCGAGTTCCGCGCCTTCGGCACCACCACGAAACAATCGGGCCCGCGGTTTGAGGAATGTCTGACCGCGGTGAAGCGCCTGTGGTCCGAGGATTTCGTGACGATGAAGGGCAGTTACTTTGAGCTCGACAACGCCAATTGCACCGTGATGCCGGTGCAAAAGCCGATGCCGCCGGTTTGGATTGGTGCGAACGCGAATATCGGCATCCGTCGCGCCGCCCGCATGGCCGACGCGTGGTTCATCAATCCGCACAACAAGATCGATACGATCGCGACGCAGATGGACGTGTATAAACGCGCTTTGGATGACGCGGGGAAGCCATTCCCGGACGAACTGCCGATGGCGCGGGAATGTTTCGTCGCCCGGTCCCGGTCGGAGGCGATCCGCCTCGCGCAGCCGTTCCTGGAGGCGAAATACAAAGCCTATAAGGATTGGGGCCAGGATAAGGTGATGCCCGCGGGCGACGCGTTCAGCATGGATTTTGAGGATCTGATGAATGATCGCTTCCTGTTCGGCTCTCCCGCCGAGATCATCGATCAGATTTTGGTGTTGAAAAAACGTTTCGCCATCAACACGCTGGTGCTAGGCATTCAGTGGGCCGGCATGACCGCGGGTCTGGCGATGGAACAAATGCAATTGATCTCGGAAGAGGTTTTCCCCGCCGTGCGCGCGGCCGGTTAAGATCAACTGACGTATTGCGCGGCGGGTTGGCGAGCGGCGGCGCGCGCAAACAAGAACCATACCAACGGTCGCTTGAAGTGACTGTTGGTAGGAGACAAACTGGAGACGGCATCATGAAAATCGGCGCGGTCATGTTTTTCACCAGCGAGTCCATGCAGCCGGCGGCCCTCGGCCGGGAGTTGGAGCAGCGCGGATTCGAATCGCTGTGGGTGCCCGAGCACACGCATATCCCGTTGACCCGCAAAACCCCGTATCCGGCGGGTGGGCCGCTGATCCGGCCGTATTATGACATCTACGATCCGTTCATCGCGCTGAACACGGCGGCGGCGGTGACGACGACGCTGAACATCGGCACCGGCGTCTGCCTGATCCCGCAGCGCGATCCGATCGTGACGGCGAAAATGATCTCGTCCATCGATCGGGTGTCGAACGGGCGGTTTCTGTTCGGTGTCGGCAACGGCTGGAATCAGGACGAGATCGAGAATCACGGCACCGACTTCAAAACCCGCCACAAATTGGGCCGCGAACGGATCGAGGCGATGAAAGCGATCTGGACCCAGGATGAGGCCGAGTATCACGGCGAACTGGTCAACATCGAGAGGATGAGCCAATGGCCCAAGCCGGTGCGCAAGCCGCATCCGCCGATCATCGTCGGCGGCGCCTTCCCCTATGCCGCGCGCCGCGCCATCGCTTACGGCGACGGCTGGATCCCGCGCGCTGACCGCCTCGCCAAGGACGGCATCGGCGTCCTGATCGGCAAATTCCGCGACATGGCCAAGGACGCCGGACGCGACCCCGCCGATCTGCCGATCACCATCTTCCGCGCCCCCGAGGATCTGACCCAACTGCGCTTCTGTCAGGAGATCGGCATCGACCGCGTCGTCTTCTCCCTTCCCGCCGCCGGTCCCGATGAATGCCTGCCGATCATCGCGCGTTGGACCGCGATCAAGGCGCAACTCGACGGTTGAGTTAGTATATCTTGCCATTATTGTTAGTTTAAGTTAGAAGTTCCCGCGAACACCGCTGGCGGCACGGGCCGCCGCGTCCGGATCGAAGGGAACCGCCGATTTGAGCCTCGCCATCATCCGTGGGAACCGCGCGCCATGAGCGTGATTCTTTCTCGCCCCAACGGGCCGATCATTCTGACCGCGCCCGGTCAGCCGATGCTCACCGAGGGATCCGGCGCGATCGTGACGCCGCCCCCGCCCCCGCCTCCGCCCCCGCCGCCTCCGGCGCCATCAGGTCTCGGCGCGATCGGCGGTCTGACCGGCTGGTGGGATGCCGGCATCGCCACCAACAGCCTTGGCATCGGCGGCGGCGCGTTGACGGCGTTCGGTGCTTCGGTCAGCGGCGTCGCCGATCGATCGAGCGCCAATGTTCCGTTGACCGTGTTCCACGCGGCGGGTGCGAATGGCACGCCGCCGGTCGCCACCTCCCGGCTGAACGGGCTTTTGGGCGGCATCGGCCGGAGCATGATTACCCCGCCGGCGATGCCCGCCGCGGGTCAGCAATTGCCGGTCATGGATCCCGATCAGGGTCTCGTCACCGCCGCGCGCAACCTCGGCTCAGGCTCGGCCTGGACGGTGTTCCTGGTGTGGTCGCGGCCGAACTGGCGGCAGACGTTGAACGCGCCCGCGGTTTTGCTGAGCATCGGCGGCACCCCGGTTCTGGCGGCCGATAACAGCGGGGGCACAGGCCGTCTGGTCCTGTTCCCCGGCGCCGGCCAGACAATCGTCTCCAACAGCCTGACCCGGCGCCATTCGCACGCGGTCATTCTGCGCCACACGCCAGGTGTTGGTGTCGAGGTGTGGGTGGACGGAGCCCTCGCCGCGTCAGGTCAAAACCCGCTGCCCATGTCGATGAACGCGCCGTTGCTGTTCCTGCATGGCGGCGGCGGCAATGGCGGCGC
>JAYVXQ010000341.1:0-4231 GCA_043785025.1 Acetobacteraceae bacterium | reverse complement strand
TCCTGACTGTCGCCGAAATGGATCCATTACGCGTCGAAACCTACCTGCCCATCGCCTTGCACGGCCACATCAACGTCGGCGATAAGATCGAGGTTTTGCCCGAGGCCCCCATCGGCGGCGCCTTCACCGCCACCGTCAGCGTCGTCGACCAGGTCTTCGACGCCGCCTCCGGCACGATCGGCGTGCGCCTGCGCCTGCCCAACCCCAATTTCCGCCTGCCCGCCGGCATCCATTGCCGCGTCCGCCTCGCGGAATAGCCAGGTGGATCATCCACGCCCTATGCGTTACCCTGAGCCATGCCCACCGCTCTGATCACCGGCGTCACCGGACAAGATGGCGCCTATCTCTCGCGTTTCCTGTTGGAAAAAAACTATCGCGTGATCGGCATGATGCGCCGCTCCGCCTCCTCCGACGTCGTTGGTGAGCGTCTGCGCTGGTTGGGCATCCTCGATCACGTGGAACTGGTGGAGGGCAATCTGATCGACCTCTCCAGCCTCATCCGCATCTTGCAAACGCATCAACCCGACGAAATCTACAATCTCGCCGCGCAAAGCTTCGTCGCCGCCTCCTGGAACCAGCCCATCCTCACCGGCCAGGTCACCGGCCTCGGCGCCGTGAACCTGCTGGAGGCCACGCGCATCGCCCGCCCCGAAGCCCATGTCTACCAGGCCTCATCCTCCGAGATGTTCGGCAAAATCCGCGAACCTCGCCAGAACGAACACACCCCTTTCTACCCCCGCTCCCCCTACGCCGCCGCCAAGCTCTATGCCCATGCCATGACCGTGAACTACCGCGAGAGCTTCGGCCTCCACGCCACGTCCGGCATCCTTTTCAATCACGAAAGCCCACTGCGCGGCATCGAATTCGTCACCCGTAAAATCACCGACGCCGTCGCCCGCATCAAACTCGGCCGCGCCCGCGAACTGTCCCTCGGCAATCTCGACGCCGCCCGCGACTGGGGCCACGCGCAAGACTACGTCCGCGCCATGTGGCTCATGCTGCGCCAGGACAAACCCGGCGATTACGTCGTCGCCACCGGACGCACGACCACGGTTCGCGAGTTCTGCCGCCTCGCCTTCGCGCACGCCGGCCTCGACTACCGCGACCACGTCGTCACGAACGCCGATCTGGTCCGTCCCGCGGAAGTCGACACCTTGCAAGGCGACGCCTCCAAAGCCAAAATCATCCTCGGCTGGACGCCCGAGATCTCACTCGAAACCATGATCGCCGAAATGGTCGACGCCGATATCGCCCGCCTCAAGCCGTGACGCCCGAGCGCATCCTGATCACGGGGGCCTCCGGCTTCGTGGGCCGCCATCTGGTCGACGCCCTCATCAAAACATTTCCAGCCGCCGACCTCATCACCACCCATTTCGATCTGACCGACCTGGACCAGATCAACAGCGCAATCCGAGCCACCAACCCCCAATCCTGCATCCACCTCGCCGCCATCGCCACGCCCGCGCAAGCCAGCGCCGACGAAGCCCTCGCCTGGCGTGTGAACCTCAATGGAACGTTGGAACTGGCCCGCGCCATCCTTCGCGACGCGCCGGACTGCCAACTCATCTTCGCCTCAAGCGCCGACGCCTACGGCGCCAGCTTTCGATCCGGCGCGCCCGTTACCGAAACCACCCCGCTCGCCCCCCTCAACCCCTATGCCGCAACCAAAGCCGCCGCTGACCTCGCTTTGGGCGCGATGGTCCCCGAAGGCCTACGCCTCGTCCGGCTCCGTCCCTTCAACCACACCGGCTCAGGACAAAGCCCATCACTCGTGACCGCCGCCTTCGCGCGTCAGGTGGCGTTGATCGAGGCGGGCCGCCAATCGCCACTGATCGAGGTCGGCAACCTTTCCCCCCACCGCGAAATGCTGGACGTCCGCGACATCGCCGCCGCTTATGTCGCCTGCATCACACATCGCGACACGCTCCTACCCAACGAGATCATCAACCTGACCTCTGGCGACCCTCGCCCGATCGCCGACATCCTCGATACAATCAAGGACCTCGCCGGCTTACAGGCCGAAACCCGCGTCGATCCCACCCGCATCCGCGCCATCGACATGCCACTGGTCACCGGCGATCCAACGCATGCTCGCAATGCCATCGCCTGGACCACCACCATACCCTGGCGCCAAACCATGCGAGACGTCCTGAACGACTGGCGCCACCGCATCCGCTGAACAAAAAATCCCCAGAGGTCGCCCCTGGGGATCCGTCAACCAAACGCAAAAAAAATTCAGCCCGCCAGCGCCATATCGATCAACGCGATGGCCTGACTCCGATCGCCGTGGCCCAGAGCCATCCGCGCGTTCTTTATCCGGCTGATCAGCGAACTTCCCGCCGGCATCGCCGCTTCCTCAGCCGGCACGACCCGCGTCAAAGCCCGCGTCTCGGCCATCTCCAATGACTGCTGAGCCTCCCCGGTGCGGCCCGCGGTCAAAGACTCCCGCGCGGCGCGCAAATAATCCCGGATGGCCGCGTCATCGCCCGCGGGTGACGCGGGAAGCGACGGTGCGATCGTGGACTTTGTATCAGACGGAACGATATTCGACGACCGCGTCGACACCGGCCCATCGCCCGGGTTTCCGCCCTGAGCCCCGACCGGCGACGTCAAAATCGTCGCTCCAATCCCCGCCATCATCGCGATTTTCAGTAGTTCCATGATTGTACTCCTTCTCAACGAATGTAAAAAGGAAAATTGAAGTTTAACAACGGAACCGGCCGCGGATCATATGCCGGCGGAGGATATGCGACCGCCGGACGCCCCTCATACACATACGGCTCGCGATACCGGCGCTCTTCACCTTGCCGCCTGGTTTCCCATCGACCACGATCATTGCGATCCCAGCCCCGATCATCCCGATCCCGTTCATGCCACCCGCCGCGACGATCATGCTCGTAACGATCGTCGGCGCTCGCAAGGCGCACCGTCGCCACCACCAGCAATCCAGCCGCAACGCCACACATCATGGCATGGGCGCCGAACGGCAACGATTTCATGACTTTCCATCCCGGTTATTTCTTGATTGCGCGATCTTGCCCGCTTCGTCACGGAACACCTGATCGGCGATATGCTTTCGCGGCTCGATCATCGCGCGATACAGGGTCTCGAAAGCCGGAACCAAATTCCGCATATCTTCCGCGTGACGCATCGAGAATCGCGCGGAAGACCGCATGAAATCAAGCGCTGTCATCGATGGCTCCATCCGCGCGCGGTCCCGCACGCTGTCGTCCATCTTGCGCGCGTTTTCCCGCATCACCGCCGCGAAGCCGGACCACGCCGGCTCCTGCTCCGGCGTGATCCGCGACTTCGTGTGCAAAGTCGAAATCCGTCGATCAATCCTCGCACTGAACACGTTCTGAGAGGCCGCGTCGGGGGCCGCCATCGCCGCCCCCGATAGAACAGTAGCGACCGTCAAAGCCAGCATCGCGCGTTTGAAATGCGGATATGTCATCAAAACGTCCCCAGGCAAAAGGTCACAATCGACCCGTCAAAATCAGCACCACCACAATGATCAACACCAACCCCAACCCTCCACTGGGCCCGTATCCCCAACCGGAACTATACGGCCATGACGGGAAGGCACCGACAATAATCAAAAGCAGAATGATGATCAGAATGGTTGACATGACGTTTCCCCTGTTAAACGATTTAACGTCTCGGAGCCGTAAGGGCTCCGCCCGCCGCGCCGAGACCGCCACCAACCAGAGCACCCGTCAGCGGACTGCCGCCCGTCAGCGCGCCGATACCCGCACCAGCGCCCGCACCCAGAAGTCCTCCGCTCACAGCGCGCTCGCCCGGACGGTTGCCGCACGCGCTCAATAGCAACGCGAGACCCAAGACCGCCAAAGTCGTTGACATCGGTTTGGACATATCCGAATCCTTTCGATCATGCCTGTCCATGATTCACCGCCGCGCCATCAACAGGCCGGCGAGCAAACCGACGGACGCGGCGACCAGGATCGCCGTCATTGGCTGCTCCTCAATCTGCTTCGCCACCTGCGCCCGTGCTTTCGATCCCGTGTCGAACACGGCGTTCGTGACATCCGCCATGCGTTCCGTCGCCTTGCGGCTAACCTCGTCCATCACCTGGCTGGTCGATTTCGCCACGTCATCCGCGACCTTGGCATATTTATCGCCCTCATTATGTAAAAAATCTCGCGCGCCGTTCTGGGCTTCTGATATATTCATGACATTCTCCACTGTATTCGTAACGAACTGGGAGGGGTCG
>JAYVXQ010000340.1:0-4231 GCA_043785025.1 Acetobacteraceae bacterium | reverse complement strand
GTCCCCGTGCACACCGGTGCGGCGGCGCGCGCCGGTGTCACGGCAACGAAACAACCAAGCAACGGAACGGCGGTGCGATAAAGCCAGGAAGACCAGATGTTACTCATGACGAAGGGGCGTACGGCGCCCGCCGCGATTTGTCCAGCGACCCGATTCCGCCAAACCCCTTGCCTGGCGCGAGGGAAACTTCCATGCTCTGGGACAGAGCCCGATCAGGACTCATGAATAACGGGGCGCCCATAATTGGGTGAGCTATAAAAAGCGCGAAACGGGAGGAAATAAAATATGGGAACGACGACGGCCGCGACTGGACCCTGGTGGAAGGAGCCAACCCGGGATCAGTGGAACGCCTATATCGCCGCATGGTTGGGCTGGACCCTGGATGCGTTCGATTTCACCATCTTCTTGCTGATCATGGTGCCGATCGCCAAGGAATTCGACGTGCCGCTGACGGCCGTGACGGCGGTGTTCACCATTACGCTGTGGTTACGTCTTGTCGGAGCGACGGCGGCGGGCTGGATGGCGGACCGGATGGGGCGCAAAGCGCCGCTGATGATTTCCATTCTTTGGTATTCGATCTGCAACTTCATCGCCGGATTCTCGCCCTCCTTCGCCTTCTTGTTCTTCTTCCGCGCCATTCTGGGGATTGGCATGGGCGCCGAATGGCCCGCGGGCGCCGCGCTCGCGATGGAATCCTGGCCCACGCGTTCGCGCGGATTCATGAGCGGTATTCTACAAGGTTCCTGGGGCCTCGGCTTCGCGATGTCGGCATTGGCCTATGGTTTCTTGTTCGAACACATCGGCTGGCGCGGTCTGCTGTGGATCGGCATCCTGCCCGCGTTCGTTGTGATCTGGGTGCGATATTACGTCAAGGAACCCGCGGTGTGGGTTGAAAACCAACGCCTGCAAAAAGCCAACGCGGCGCATGTCAGCACGCCGTTATTCTCGATCTTCAAGAAGGGCATGCTGTTCAACACCATGACCGCGATCCTGTGGATGGCCGCCGCGTTCTGCGTCTACTACTCGATTTGGGCATTGTTCTCGACCTATCTGCAAAAGGAACTGCACTGGACGCCGCTGATGGTGGCGACCCCGCTGTTCTGGGCTAATATCGTGGTGTTCGCGGGCTCCGGCCTGTGGGGCCTCGTCGCGGATAAATATGGCCGCCGGTGGGCGATCATCATCCCCGCCACGATCGCCGTGTTCATCACCCCGATCTATCTGCTGACCACGGATCCGTTCTGGATCATCGCCGGCTTCGTCGTTCAGGGTATCTTCGGCGGATCGATCTATGGTCAGAACCCGAGCTATTTGTCGGAACGCTTCCCGACCGAGGTGCGGGCGACGGCGTCCGGCTTCGTCTATCACCAGGGCGCGATCTGGGGCGGTCTGGTGGCCCCGGTGCTGACGTACTTCGCCGTGCAGATGAACATGGGTTTCGCGATGCCGATGATGATCGGCACCACGATCTCCCTGTTGATCGTGATCTTCGCCGTGTTCCTGGGACCCGAGACCAAAGGCAAACATCTGGTCGCGGAACTGGAGGTCGTGAAGGGCGCCGAATACTCGCCCCTACACTGATTTCGCGACAAAATGCCGCGGCGTTCCAGCGATGGGACGCCGCGGTGTCGTTTCAGGTATGATGAAGTGCCCGCACCCGCGGCATCACCTCATGCGCGAAACGGCGCATCTCCGCCTCGAACGGTTGATATTGCAGCATGAAGGTTTCGATCCCGGCGCGATTGAACGCGACGATCCGTTCCGCGACCTGATCGTAACCGCCAACCAGGCCCGCGCCCGTCCCGCCATTGCTGCCGACCCGCGGCATTTTCCGCAGCGTCGCCGCCATCACCGACGCCGCGTCGGTATTCGCGTGCTGAACGGCGCGCATATCCTTGTCCTGCTCAGCAAGAGCGAACAGATGCGCCAGATTGTCCATCGCCTCGGCCTCGGTCGGACGCGCGATCACGAACGCCGATAATCCGAACCGCAACGCCGCCCCCTTGCGCGGACGCGACGCGACATCGGCGATCAAAGCGGCGACATCGGCGATCGGCTGTCCGTTGATGAACCAGACATCGCCCATTTCGGCGGCCAGAGCGCGCGCCGGTTCCGATTCTCCACCGATATAAATCCGCGGCCGCGCCCGGAACGGATCGGCGGGCCGTAACGTGTAATCCGCAACCCGGAAGTTGGGACCTTCATGGTTCAATGTCTCTCCGCGCAGCAACGGCTCCACCACCGACAGCCATTCGCGCCCGTAGATATAGCGCGCGTCGTGCTCGGCGAACCCGATCCCGGCTTTTTCCAGTTCCGGGCGGTTCCACGCGTTGACCAGATTGATCGCGAAACGGCCGTGGCTGATATGCTCGATCCCAAGCGCCATCTTCGCCAGCACCACGGGATGATACAGATACGGTTTGATCGCCGCGATGATCTCGATTTTGCTGGTCGTTGCCGCCAGAGCCGCTGACGCCGTCCATGCCTCCAACTGATCTTGCGGCGCGTGATGCGGATTGATCGTGTGCTGCGCCACCAGCGTGCTGTCGAAACCCAGAGCCTCCGCCTCCTGGATCAGGCGCTGGTTGCGATCCCAGGAGGCGTCGTAGGGTTCATCGGGATCGCGCAACGCCGCGCGGCTGCCGTGCACCAGAGCCCAGATGCCGAAACGAATGGGGGGAGGGGGGGTTAATCCGGTCATGTCACGCCGCATCATGCCCGCAAGTAAGGCCGCGTGCCACCCGGCAGGGAGATCGAGATGCCCAATCCGCTTATTTCCCGCTTCCGTGACCGGAAGATCGTGTTCGCGAACGGCACAGGCGGCGTCGGGATCGATATCCCGACCGCCAATCCCAGCAACTTTCATCAGGCGATCACGGCCGCCGCGACGATGCCGGCCACCGTGATCGACGGCCAGATCTTCGTCCCCGCCGGCGCCGCCCGCCCTCCCGCCGTGATCATCGTCCCCGGCAGCCTGGGTGTCGCGCCATCCCATGTGCGCCATGCTGAGGCGCTGCTGGATCTTGGTTGCGCCGTACTCGTGATCGATCCGTTTGGGGCCCGTGGGGTGACCTCCACCGTCACCAATCAGGTGCAATATTCCTTCGCCGCCAGCGCCTGGGATGTGCTCGCCGCGATGCGGGTGCTGGCCGCGCGGCCGGACATCGACGCCGCGCGGATCGGGGCGCAGGGGCATAGCCGGGGCGGGTCGTCGGTGCTGATGGCGGCGATGCGAAGGCTCGCCAATCCGGTGATGGGGGAGGGGCCGCGACTGCGCGCCGTCTACGCCGCCTATCCCTGGTGCGGCCACCAATTCCTCGATCCCTGGGCCGGCGATACCCAGGTGCGCGCGATCCCCGGCGACCGTGACGGCTGGTGTCTGGCGCGACAAACCCAGGGCTGTGTCCAGGCGATCCGGCTGCGCGGCGGGGCGGCGGCGGTGCGGATCGTCGCGGGGGCCGCGCATAGTTTCGACCGCGATACGCCGGTGGAGCTGATCGCCGATGCCGCCGTCTCACCGGGCGCGCCGACGGCCTATATCGCGGACGATGGCGCGTTCATTCATCCGGTGACGGGGGAGGCCGATCCACGCCTGACCGATCGCGACCTGATGGTCTACGGGCTGAAGGCGGGCTACGGCGTCAAAGGGGCGGCGATCGGCGGCACGGCGGAGCAGGCGTTGCTGTTTCGCGACGACATGCTGGCGTTCTGGCGGGCCGCGTTGTTCGGATGATGACGCGGTTTTCGCGGTTGTGTAGAAGTGGGGGGTGAGCGCCCTTAGCTCAGGTGGATAGAGCAACAGCCTTCTAAGCTGTGGGTCCCTGGTTCGAGTCCAGGAGGGCGCGCCAAATCTGACATCGCGAACCACGGATTGACGCTGCCCGGAACCGCAACACCTATTCGGCGACGGCGGGCGCCGGTGCGACGTAAGGCACCAGAAGCACCAGCGGATTTGAATAATCGCCAAGGTCGTAGGCCGGAAGCTCACCGTCCTCGATTGCCCCCGGCGGCGTCACACCGGCGTCGATCGCCGAAGCCAGCGCATCACGCGCTTGCCCCGCGATTTGCTCTGGACTGTCAGCGGCCGAGGTGACCCCAGGGAGGCCCGGGAAGCTGATCCACCAGGTCGCCCCATCATCGGATGGTTCGGCGATCGCGATATAGTGCCTCACGTCTGGCATCCTTACCGTTTCGGTGGATAGTCCCAACCCGCTCCGCGGCAAATCGAGCG
>JAYVXQ010000339.1:0-4241 GCA_043785025.1 Acetobacteraceae bacterium | reverse complement strand
TACAGGCGATCGTCGGAAACTCGGTCGCGTGCACGTAGTCATACCAGTCCGCCCGATCCGTCACCTTCCCCCGCGCCGGCTCGGTCGAGCGGATCATCCCCACCCGCGCCAGCCCCACGATCGGTTTGCGCTTCGGATCGATGCACACCATCGGCTCGGTCGTGAAGCCAAAGCGCCGCCGCTCCGGGTTGGTGATTTCCAGCCCGTTGCAGATCGTCGGCGTATCCCACGCCGCCAAAACGTCGAGGTCCGCCTGCGTGAAAGGGCGATCAACCATGGTCCATCTCCTGAATTATCCCGAAAGGGTCATGCCGGGGAAACCAACAGGAGGCAATCGCCCCTCCCCAACCGCGCGTGCATGCGGCATCCTCCAGCGCATGACCACGATCGCACACGGCGGAAAATCCATCTACGGCGCGCCCCTCGGCATCCTGATGCTGGAGGCGCGCTTCCCCCGCATTCCCGGCGACATGGGCAACGCCGCCACGTGGCCCTTCCCGGTGCTGTACAAGGTCGTGCGCGGCGCCAGCCCCGAAAAAGTCGTCCTCTACGAAGCCAAGGGCCTGCTGCAAGCCTTCCTCGACGCCGCCGCCGACCTCGTGGACCAGGGTGCGGAGGCCATCACCACCAATTGCGGCTTTCTGGCCCTGTTCCAAAAAGAACTCGCGGCGCATGTCCGTGTTCCCGTCGCCACCAGTTCGCTGCTCCAGGTCCCCTGGGTCCAGGCCACCCTCCCCCCCGGCAAAAAAGTCGGCGTCGTCACCGTCTCCGCCGCGTCCCTCACCCCGCGCCACCTCGCCGCCGCCGGCGTTCCCCTGGACACCCCCATCATCGGCACCGAGCACGGCCGCGAATTCTTCCGCGTCCTCATTAAGGCCGAGAAAACCGACATGGACATCGACGCCGCCCGCCAGGACATCATCGACGCGGGCCGGGCTCTGGTCGCGCGCCACAAGGACCTCGGCGCCATCGTGCTGGAATGCACCAACATGCCCCCCTATGCCGCCGCTTTGTCCGACGCCCTGCATCTGCCGGTGTTCGACATCTATTCGATGATCACCTGGTTCCACGCGGGCCTCAGACCCCGTAGGTTCGCCCCCTGACACGCCCACACGCCAGGAACAGCCCAAAAATGTCGCTCCCTCCCAAACGCATCATGGTCACCGGCGGCGCCGGCTTCCTCGGCTCCCATTTGTGCGAGCGTCTGTTGCACGACGGCCACGACGTGCTCTGCGTCGATAATTACTTCACCGGCCGCAAGGACAACATCGCGCATCTGTTGGGCAACCCGCGGTTCGAGGCGATGCGCCACGACGTCACCTTCCCGTTGTATGTGGAGGTGGATGAGATCTTCAATCTCGCCTGTCCCGCCTCCCCGGTGCATTACCAGTTCGATCCGGTGCAGACGACCAAGACCAGCGTGATCGGCGCCATCAACATGTTGGGCCTCGCCAAGCGCGTCGGCGCCAAAATCCTCCAGGCCTCCACCAGCGAGGTCTACGGCGATCCCACCGTCCACCCGCAGACCGAGGATTACCGCGGCAACGTCAACCCGCTTGGCCCGCGCGCCTGCTACGATGAGGGCAAGCGCTGCGCCGAGACCCTGTTCTTCGACTATCACCGCCAGCACCAGGTCCAGATCAAGGTCGTCCGCATCTTCAACACCTACGGCCCGCGCATGCACCCCAATGACGGGCGCGTCGTCTCCAACTTCATCGTCCAGGCCCTGCGCGGCGAGGACATCACCTTGTTCGGCGACGGCATGCAGACCCGCGCGTTCTGCTTCGTCGACGATTTGATCGAGGCCTTCATCCGCATGATGGCCACCGGCCCCGACATCATCGGCCCGATCAACATCGGCAACCCGCACGAAATCCCGGTCCGCGAACTGGCCGAGCGCGTCATCGCCAAAATCGGCTCCGCGTCGCGCATCGTCCACCGTCCGTTGCCGCAGGACGACCCGATGCAGCGCTGCCCCGACATCTCCCTGGCTCAGGCGACCTTCGGCTGGTCTCCGGCAATCGATCTCGACACCGGCCTTGGCCGCACCATCGCGTATTTCCGCCGCATGCTCACCCCCGCCTGACCGCGCGCGCGGGCCAAAACATCCGCGCGACCCCCGCGCGCCGTTAAGCTTTTCGAAACCCCAGGCTGCTATGGTTTGCTTGCTTTTCGCCGCGGCGAGAGGCTAAACGACGCACGCCCGATTTAAATCCGAACGGAACAGTTTCAAAGTGGTTTCCATCGACACGCACACGGCCGCATGAGCCTCCGGCAAAAACTCGTGTCCGCCATTGGATGGTCCGTTGGCGTCAAACTGGCCGTGCAGATCATCGTCTGGGCTATGACGCTGATGGTGATCCGGATTATTTCCCCGGACGATTACGGCCTGATGGCGATAACCCAGGTCTTCATCAACTTCATGTTGGGCTTCGCCTCGCTTGGCCTTGGCGACGCGCTCATTCAACGCGCTGAGACCTCGAAAGACATCGTCGCCCGTGTCTTCGGCGTTCAGATCATGATCGCGCTGGCGCTGATGGCCCTGCTGTGCCTCGCCGCCTACCCGATCGCCCATTGGTATCATGATCCGCGGCTGGTACCGCTGATCCAGGTCTCCAGCATCGGATATCTGTTCTACGCTTTCGCCGCCCTCCCGCGTGCCTTCCTGACCAAACACATGCGCGTCCGGCCCATCTTCATCGTCGAGGCGGGATCCGGCCTCGCGGGCGCGGCCGCGGTCATCCTCCTCGCCTTCCACGATTACGGCGTCTGGGCTCTCATGTTGGGCACCATGGCGGGTCACCTCGCGCGACTGATCCTGTATGTCGTCGTGGCGTCCGAGTTCTACGTCTGGCCGAAATTCGACCTCGCCGGCATCGGCCCGCTGTTCTCGTTCGGCATCTTCCGCACCCTGGAATACACGGTGTGGATGATCTTCGTCTCCGCCGACATCTTCATCGTCAGTTCGATGTTGGGTGCGACCGCCGTCGGCGTTTACGTCGTCGCCTCCAATTTCGCGACCATGCCACTCAGCAAGATCGCCCCGATCATCAACACCACCATCTTCCCCGCCTTCGCGTTGGTGCAGGACCAACCGGCCGAGGCGCGGTTCTACGCCATGAAAGGCATGCGCATCATGGCCGTCGCCACGGTGCCAGTGTTCTTCGGCATCTGCGCCGTGGCACCCGAGATCGTCGATCTGATTTTTGGACCGAACTGGCTCGCCGCCAAATCCGTGTTGGGAATCCTCGCATTGGCGACCTCGTTCCGCGCCATTCTGCTGATCGTGCCCAACTTCCTGCAGGGGATCGGCGATTCCCGGGGCGGCTTCTGGTGCACCGCAACGGGGGCGGCGATTTTCCCGCCCGCCTTTCTCATCGGCTGCCAATGGGGCGTCGTGGGCGTCGCCTGCGGCTGGCTGTTCGGCTATTTCGCTGTCTTCGCGCTGCACGCCTTAATCGCCGCCCGTCGCGGCGGTCTGGACGTCAGGGAAATGCTGCTGCTGCCGATCCCGCCCATGGCGGCGGGGATCGTGATGATCCTGGCCGTCACCGCCGTCCGCCGCCTGCTCCCCCCCGGCATGCCGGAAACCTTGTCGTTACTGATGCTCATCGCCACCGGCGCCGCCGTTTACGGCGCCACGATGTTTCTGCTGTTCCGCGACCTCGCGATGGAAATGATCGGGATGGTCTACCGCTCGCCCTCCCCCGCGACCTGATTCCAACCCCCGCCTGATACCAACCTCCGCCTGATACCAACCCCCGCCTGATACCAAAATGAGATCAGGCCAGTGCCAATATCAATCGGCGCCGAACGCCGATGGGCGCCGCTCAACCCGCGACCAAGGATACCGACGTGCCAGAGCTTTATGTGCCAGAGCTTTACGTGCCAGAGCTTTACGTGCCAGAGCGTTCCGCCAACCCATCGTACGGACTTTGAAACCATGAACACCATGGCCTCCTCTCTGACCCGCCAAATCGCGCGCCTGCGGCCCGATGGCCGCCTCACGACCTACCGCGATCGTTACAGGATCGCCTCGCTGCTGTCCTTCGTCCCCTTGCCGCTGGCCCGCATCTTCGCATTGTTCGGCTCCGACAAGGAACGTCAGGGCGGCCATGCCTATGGCCAGGCCTATGAAGGCCTGCTTCGCAAACTCCGCTATAAACCGGTGAAACTGCTGGAAATCGGCCTGCTCGCGGGTGATTCGTTACTGTCCTGGCGCGCCTACTTCCCCTTCGCCA
>JAYVXQ010000338.1:0-13395 GCA_043785025.1 Acetobacteraceae bacterium | reverse complement strand
TGGACAGGGATTTTAAAACATCCTCGAGCGGATGTATCAGAATATTTTGCGATATACCCGGGTTTCGTGGAAATCCGGGTATACGCGCCCAGGGTTGGCGTGGCGGCGGGCGCAAAACCAAAAGGATACCCGGGTTTCGCGGAAATCCGGGTATACGCGCCCAGGGTTGGCGTGGCGGCGGGCGCGAAACCAAAACGATACCCGGATTTCTGAGTGATCCGGGTATAGTGTAACAATCTGCGGCGGTTGGCCGGATCCGAACCCGCGACCTTGCATCCGGCGGGCCGCCGGAACAGGAATTGATGCCGTCATTCGATAGAGTGTCTGGAACGGCACCCGCCGGCCGCGCGCGTCGCCCGCGGGTGCCTGAAATTTGCCTGGGGACGGGCCATGCCTGCCTCTGGCGATACGAACGAGCGCGAATCGCAAAATCAAAACGAAAACCAGATCCCTTGTCAGCGGCCCGCTGAGTAGTTTCCGAGGCTGCACCGCCCATCGGATTGGTGCTTATTCGCAAGGCTGGCGCGACGCGCGTTCGCGTCGAATTTCAATGTGGCGGCCAACTTCGTGTCCGACCGCGATGCCGCCGCCGCGTCGCGTCAAATCAAGGCGGAGTCGCGCATACCAACGAGGATGCGGCTGGTTGGTCGACCGGCGATCCTGCGCACGGCGCGATGACGACGCGGCGCCTCTTCATCGGAAGAGGTGATTTCAACAGGGATATCCGGTGACACTGCCTACCGGACGGTGCGCGGATGACCGCTCAGAACATGCGGGATGCGTTCGATGCTGATCTCCGGGTGGAATCCAGGTCCTGGCCAGCCTGTCAGCGATGCAATGACCTTTGGCGCGTTTACCGCGCGTTTACCGCGCGATTGCTGGTGATCGCGATTATCGGCGCGCTGGCGGTCGCGCTGTGGCGGCTGACCGACGTCCTGGTACTCATGTTCGGGGCCATTTTGCTCGCCATCGGACTTTGCGCGGCGGCGCGGGAGCCGCCACGATGAACCCGCCGCCGGTTCTCCACCCCATCGCCGCCCAACCGGAGCAAGGTCTGACGGCATCCGCCGCGGCCGAACGCCTGCGTCTGGACGGCCCCAACGAACTGCCCCGGGAACGTCAACGCGGCCCATTCCGCATCGCGCTGGAAGCCATTCGTGAGCCGATGCTCCAGCTTCTGCTTGGCGCCGGCGTGATCTATTTGTTCATTGGTGATCTCGCCGAGGCCCTGATCCTGTTGGCCTTCGCGGTGCTGAATGTGGTCCTTGTGGTGGTCCAGGAGAACCGGACCGAACGCGCGCTCGCGGCCCTGAAGGATCTGACCAGCCCAGGGGCGTTCGTGATCCGCGACGGGGCGCGGCAACGGGTGCCGGGGGCGGATATCGTTGTTGGGGATATCGTGGTGCTCGTCGAAGGCGACCGGGTGCCCGCCGATGCCACGTTGCGCGAGGTCATCGATCTGCAAGCCGATGAATCACTGCTGACGGGTGAATCGGTCCCGGTCGGCAAGACAGTGGGCGGGGCGGATCGGGCGGAGGCGCGGCCGGGCGGGGATGGCGGCGCCAATGTGTGGTCAGGCAGTCTGATCGTGCGCGGCACCGGAGTGGCCCGCGTGTTCGCGACCGGCGCGCGCACCGAAATCGGCCGCATCGGAAAATCGCTTGGCGCGGTCGAGAGCGCGCCAACGCCGCTGCAAATCCAAACCCGCGCGCTGGTCAAGATTTTCGCCCTCCTTGGCATCGGATCGTCGGTCCTGCTCACGGTTGTGTACGGGCTGCTGCATGGCGAATGGGTCAAAGGCATTCTCGCCGGGATCACTCTGGCGATGGCGACGTTGCCGGAGGAGTTCCCGCTCGTCCTGACAGTATTTCTGGTACTCGGCGCGTGGCGGATGTCTCAGAACAAGGTGCTGACCCGCCGTTCGGCCGCGATCGAGGCGCTTGGCGCGGTGACCGTGTTGTGTACCGACAAAACCGGCACGCTGACCCAGAATCAGATGCGCGTCGCGGCCCTGGTCGTGGATGGCGCCTGGTGGACCCCTTCGCCGCCGGCCGGCCCCGTCCCGCCGGAACGATTTCGTCGACTGGTGGAATTTTCCATCCTGGCGAGCCGGCCGGACCCGTTCGACCCGATGGAGTGCGCGTTCCGCGATCTGGGCCGCCAATGTTTCCAACGAAGCGAACATGTTCATCTGGATTGGGTGTTGCGGCATGGCTACCCGCTCACGCCTGCTTTGCTCGCGATGACACAGGTCTGGCAAACCCAGGGCGGGTTCGTGGCCGCCGCCAAAGGCGCGCCCGAAGCAGTGGCCGATCTGTGTCACGTCCCAGGTGACCAGATCGAGGCGATCCGCCGTGACGTGGCGGCCCTCGCGGGCCAGGGGTTGCGCGTGCTGGCCGTCGCTCAGGCGACCTGGCCCACCGCGCACTGGCCGGCGACACAGCACGAATTCGACTTTCACTTCCTGGGCCTGGCCGGCCTCGCGGATCCGCTGCGTGCGGAAGTGCCGGCCGCCGTGCGGGCCTGCACGGGCGCCGGCATTCGGGTCGTCATGATCACCGGCGATCACCCGGCAACGGCGCAGACGATCGCCAGGCAGGCCGGCATCTCCGGCGATGAGGTCCTTACCGGTTCGGACATGGCGGGCCTCGACGATGACCGGTTCAGGGCGCGGCTGGCGGGGACCAACGTGTTTGCCCGCGTCATGCCCGAACAGAAACTGCGCCTGGTGCGGGCCTTCGCCGCGTCCGGCGAGGTCGTGGCGATGACCGGCGACGGCGTGAACGACGCGCCGTCGCTGAAGGCCGCGCATATCGGCGTCGCCATGGGCGGGCGCGGCACCGATGTCGCGCGCGAGGCGGCGTCGTTGGTGCTGCTCGATGACAATTTCGCGAGCCTCGTCACCGCCGTTCGGCTTGGCCGCCGCATCGACGACAATCTGCGCAAGGCCATCGGCTACATTCTGGCGGTGCATGTCCCGATCGCCGGCATGTCGCTGCTGCCGGTTCTGTTCGGATGGCCGATGGTGCTCGGCCCCATCCACGTGGTGTTTCTGGAACTGGTCATCGATCCGGTGTCCTCGATCGTGTTCGAGGCGGAACCGGAGGAAGCAGGCATCATGGCCCGCCCGCCGCGCAAGCCTGATGCGCCGCTGTTCGACACGGCGCTGCTGCTGCATGGACTATTGCAAGGCGGTGTCGTAACGCTCGCGGCACTCGGCGTTTTCCAACTCGGGATCCACGACGCGCATGGCGAGCAGGCCGCGCGCTGCATGGCTTTCGTGACCCTTGTGATCGGCAATCTCGGCCTCGTGCTGACCAACCGCTCAATGACATCCAGCGCCTTCCGCGTGCTCAACCGGCCAAACCGTGCGTTGGTCTTTGTCGTTATCACGACCATGACAGCGTTGATTCTTTCGATCTCGGTCCCATGGTTGCGTGGCCTGTTTGGCTTCGCGCCGTTGGGTTGGACGCGTTTGGCCGAAGCCGCCGGCGCCGCGTTGATCTGCGTCGTGGTCAACGACCTGATCGGCGTGATCTGGCGGCGGATTGCCCGTGAAACCACTGAAAGGCAGACAGATCCATGAGAGCGGTACACGGGGAAAGCCATCTTGTCGCCCGCATCGGATGGTTGAGGGCCGCGGTACTGGGCGCCAATGACGGGATCATTTCGACGGCCAGTCTGATCCTCGGCGTCGCGTCGGCGGCCTCAAACACCAACCAGGCCCTGGTCGCCGGAGTCGCGGGATTGGTGGCTGGGGCGATGTCGATGGCGGCGGGGGAGTTTGTGTCGGTCAGTTCGCAATCCGACACCGAGAACGCCGATCTCGCACGTGAGACGAACGAACTCGCGAACGACCCCGCGAACGAGGCGGAAGAATTGGCGCAAATCTACGCCGGCCGCGGAGTGGAGATCGGGCTTGCCCGCCAGGTCGCGCGTCAACTCATGGCGAGCGACGCGTTGGGCGCGCATTCCCGTGATGAACTCGGGATTTCGCCTGCGACGGCCGCGCGCCCGGTGCAGGCCGCCATGGCGTCGGCCGCCAGTTTCACGGCCGGTGCCGCGGCTCCGCTGAGCCTGGTGCTGCTCTCTCCATCCAGTATCCGACTGCCCGCGGTGGGCGCCGGATCGCTCTTTTTTCTGGCGCTGCTCGGGATGATCGGCGCCAAAGCAGGCGGTGCCGGCATCGCGCGGCCAACGATCCGCGTGGTGTTCTGGGGTGCCCTCGCGATGGCGCTGACCACGGGGATCGGCGCGCTGTTCGGCAAGGTGCTGTGATCAACCAGCCCTGATGCGACTGCCCTGGCGGCGCGTGGTCGGGTGACGCGCGGCCGGCCGGCCAGTCCGCCGCCTCATGATAATCATCGCCAATGAGGGCAACGTCGTCGCGCGCTGAGAACGAAGCCGCCGCACAGCGAAGGCCCTGGCCGTCGCGCGGTCCTACGATAGCTTCCCGATGGGTTGGGCTGAGACAGCCTGATGCGCTGCCTCGACCGCGCCGGCTTGCGAAACAAGCAGCTTTCGCGCGGCGACCTTCCGCGTTCGCGCCAAAACTCGCGCATTATGGATGATCGGCGTGATCTCTTTGTGATACTGCGCGAGATCTTCACGCGTCTTCAGTCCGAAACCGCGTGCTTTGATTTTCGCGGCATCCGCCGGCACCGCCTCGATATGCGCTTTGATCGCAACCGCCAGCGCCGACGCCAGCCATGGATCTTTGAGATTCAAAGTCGATGGCGGCCCCCCCGGCGCGATCGGCGGCGAGACGGACGAAATGACCGTCGTGCCAGCGGACCCCGCTGGCGTTCCCGCCACCGGCCCGTCGGGCTCAGCGGCGGCATGGGCCTCGGGAATCGCCGTGGTCACATTGCGCGGCGTGGCCAGGGTCGCCAGCGTCTGCAAGCCGACGACCCCGGCGTCGCGGTTGGTGAGCGGCCTGAGGCCGAACAACTGCTCGATCGTCGCCGGGATGAACGAGTGTTCCAGCGGCCGATGCTCGATCAGGTTCGGCGGGCACCAGGGCGAGATCACCACCGCGGGAACGCGCGGCCCATAGCGATCGAACATGAAGCCGCGACCCGAGCCCTGAATGTCCTTTGGCGGCGAGCCAGTGGGAATCCGCGCGGCGGGCGGCGGCGTCACGTGGTCGAAGAAACCGCCATGCTCATCCCAGATGATGATCAGCATGCTCCGGTTCCAGTGCGGTGAATTGCGAATCGTTTCGTAGACGTTTTTGATGAGGGCCTCGCCCAACGCCACGCTGTTGGCGGGATGCTGCGAGTTGTTCACGAACGGAAGTCCCAGGTTCTGAGAGATCGTGTCGTATCTGGGCTCGATGAACGTATAGGCGGCGTCGTAGGTGGGGTCGTCGATGTCGCCGGCGAAGTTGGCGAAATCCTCGACGTCGTCGTAAAGACTGATGCCGGAGAGCAGCCCAACCTGCGGGAACCCATCCCCCGCATAGATGCGGAACGGAACCTTCGCCCGCCGCAGCGCGTCGAAGATCGTCCCGTGCTCGAAGGAGATGCCGACGTCGGCGTCGCCCGCCGACTTGGCGCCGAAAATCGTCTCGTAGTCACTGTTCGTGGGGGAGTCGTCCCATACCCCCGACGTCGCGGCGTGGACGAACATCCGGTTGGGCTCGGTCGGACCAGCCATTGCGCTGAACCAATGATCGCATAAGACGAATTCTTTCGCCAAAGCCGTCAGCACCGGAAGCGCGCCGGGCGCGAAGCCCCGCATCGGCTCCCCGGGATTGGTCGGATCCGAATTGATCGCGTAGTCGGCGGCGAAGCCCCTGTTCGGCGCCTCCGCCACCGGCGGATAGGGCCCACCTTTCAGGCCGCCAGTCACCTTGACGGCCTCGCCTTGCGCCTGGCCGCAAAGCTGCGTCACCACGTCGAGGAATTGATGCTGCACGTCGTGTGTGTGGAAGGTCGTGTCGCCCGCGGTTGGCGTGACCTTGTATCTCAACGTGCCGAACTGGTTGGAGAACGCGGCGCCGCCAGCCCCCGTCAGATCGTCCGCCTTGGTCGGCGCCCCCGTGTGCGCGTCCTTGCCGGTGATGCCCTGAAAGCCAAGCAGATGATCGAAAGACCGGTTTTCCATCACCAGCACGAACAGATGCTTGATCACCGACGTGTCGAACCTGGTCCAGGTCGAGTTGTTCGACCAGCGGATCGTCCCGGGCGGTTGCAGAACGCCCGAATAGGTCTTGTCGTCGGGAAAAGTCACCGAAATACCCGAACCGTTGACAACCGTCCCAACCGCCGTTGGACGCCCCAGCGCGGACATGTCGATCGAGATCGAATTGCCATGCACCGTGATGACGGGGCCGAGTACGCCACCGCTCATCCAACCGCCGTTGAGGTCGAACACGGTCTGGATCGCCGGGACTTTCGTCCAGCTCGAGTTGTTCGACCACCTGATGACATTGGGCGCCTGCAAAACGCCCGTGTAGGTCTTGTCGTCTGGGAAATTGACCGAGATATGGCTGCTGTCGAGCACCCGGCCGCTGGCCGTGGGGCGGTGCGACGCGGACATGTCGATCGAGATCGCATTGCCGGTCACGGAGACGAACGGTCCGGCGACCCCACCGCTGGCCCATGCGCCGCGCAAATCCAGGACTGTCTGGATCGAAGGCGCCGTCGTGACCTCGCATGCCGTGGTGTAGCGCGAGTTGGAGCCGCAGCCGTCCGCTGAGTCGGTGCCATCATGGTCAGCGTTCACGGAAATCCTTTGACCCGCGCCGGTGCGCCTGATCAGGTCCCCGCCGGTGAAGGGAAGCGCGCCGGCGGCGACCAACCCGTCGCAATCAGCGAACAACAGCAGGCCCACCTCGACCACCGCCAGCACGCCGGCGATCGCCGCGAGGGCGGAGACGAAGAACGGCACCAGGATCGCGCCGACGGCGATGGCGCCCGCCGTGACGGCCTTGTGCCTGATGATCTCTTCGGCGACGGTGGATAACGCCGCCTGCGCGGCCCTCGACCGGGTGGCCTCGTCACCATGGCCGCTGTTCATGATCAGGTAGTTGAACACCACGATCGTATCGTCGTCGGGAATGTCGACTTCGATGCTCAGTCCAACGGAATGGGTCCCGTTGTTGACGTCGCCCATCGACTTCTTCGCGAAGACCGGGGGATTGGCGCCGACGGTGGCGCTGAGGTAGACGAAATCGGTGTCGTTATGCCGCGATCTTGTATCCGAGATCCCGAAACTGTCCATGGTGAAGATGGCGAATCTGGAAGGCGATGGCGGGTTCACCAACACCGCGAGGCCCGCCGATTCAATCTCGGTCACATTTCCGGGTTTGATCGCCATACCGCCCTCGCTGGGTTATCGACATGAACTGGTTGTTGGTTACCACATAAGCTGACGTTGAGCTATTCCTCCTTCCGCGCGGGATGTTCGCGACCCGCCATGAATGAATGAATTCGTGGCCTATAGCCCGATCAGGAGAAGACTATTTTTAATGTCTGTTCAGACGGTCGTCGCCAACGCAGGCCACCGTCCGGCCCAGGGAGCGAGATTTTCCAGGCGTTGGGCGATGTCCAGGACGACGGAGTCATGGCCGAACGGCGCGACGACCTGCACACCGATGGGCCGTCCATCCGGGTGGGGCGCGCCCGGCACGCTCAGGCCCGGTAATCCGGCCGCGTTAACCCAGGCCCCGAACATGCCTTGCGTGGCGGGCGTGAGGCCGGGTGGGGCCTCATCCTCGGCGCGCCAGGCGGGTGCCGCGGCGGTGGGTACGATCAGGGCGTCGTAGCCTCCCCAGGCGGCCGTCAGATCGGCGCGCCATGCCGCGAGCGCGTCCAATGCCTCGACATAAGCGGTGGCCGGTATCGCCATGCCGCGTTCGGCGGCGGCGCGGACGTTGTCGCAGGTCTCGGCCCGCCAGCGATCGGGGAACCGGGCCACGATCCGGGCGGCGGCGACAGCGGTCAGCGTGCCATGCAACGCGCGTAACGCCGCCAGATCGAACGGCGCGGGTACTTCGGCGATCTCACAATTGGCACCGGCCAGGACAGTGACGGCGGCGGCTACGCTGGCGGCGACCTCCGGCGTGGCACCTTCGTCGCCGATCGCGGTGAACCAGCCAATGCGCAACCGGCCATTCGCGGCGGTATCGGGGATGGGAGGAAACCGATCAGAGAACGGATCGCGCGCGTCCGGACCGGCGAGCACGCCGTACAGCAGCCGCAGGTCGCGCATTGTCCGGGCGAAGGGGCCGATGACCTGGAAGTCGATCGCCGTGGCCGGAAACCCGAAACGGCGGGGAATGCGCCCCGTCGACGGCCTCATGCCCAAAAGGCCGGTATAGGATGCGGGGAGCCGCGTGCTGCCGCCCATGTCGGTTCCGATCGCCAGCGGCGTGATCCCCGCGGCGACCGTCGCGGACGCACCGCCCGAGGATCCGCCGGGCGTCAGCGCGGGATCCCAGGGACTGCGCGTGATCCCAGACAACCGGCTATCGGTCCGTCCCGACATCGCCAGTTCCGGCGTCGTGGTCTTGCCGATGATGACGGCGCCCGCGGCGCGCAAGCGTTCGACGCAAATATCGTCGCGGTTGGGCACATGATCGCGGAACAACAAACTGCCCCATCGCGCGGGCATTCCCGCCACGAAAATATTGTCCTTCACCGAGACCGGGATGCCGTCCAGCTTCCCGCGCCGCGTGCCGGACCTCAGGCGTTCGGTGGCCGTGATGGCCGCGGCGCGCGCGCCGTCGCGATCGACATGGGTGAAGGCATTGAGCACGGGCTCCATCGCATCGAGCCGCGCCAGCGCCTGCTCGCACGCGAGGAGCGGCGTGGTGTCTCCCGCGTCGAACGATGCCGATAACGCGGTGGCGTCCAGCGTCCATGTCATGCGTTTGTCTCCGTAACCATCGCCGCGGGTCGGGTTGTGATGGATCAGAGTATGGTTGTCCGGACTGGGACACCAGGGGAGAGAGGGTTCTCAACGGGCCATCCGGCGAAGCTGGCGCGCGATGTTCAACAGGCCCGGACGATTTCGCTTCCCGGTGACGCCCGGGACAGGGAACCGGTCATGACAGGCAACGCGCCGGAGTCGCGGCTCAGTATTGCACGCCGCGCGTCAAGGCACCGTCCACCACCAAATTCGTGCCCGTCACGAAACTGGCCGCCGGGCTTGCCAGGAACACGACGCCGCGGGCCATTTCCTCGGGCTTGCCCATGCGTCCCATGGGGTTCAGGGCCATCGCCTGTTTATATAACGCGGGAATCCCCTGTTCGATTTTTTCCTGGACGCCACCAGGGAAATATGTGTTTCCTGGCGAAAGCGCATTCACCCGGATGTTTTTCGGCGCGAGTTGGAATGACAAACCCTTCGCGTAATGAATAAGCGCCGCCTTGAACACGCCGTAAGGACCGGCGGTGAAATCCACCTCGCGCCCCGAAACCGAGGAGATCACGACAATCGCCGCGGCCTCCGACGCTTCCAGAAACGGCATCGCGGCGTTGACGGCGCGTACCGTGCCCATCATGTCAGTGGAAAATTCCGCCTGCCAGGACGCCTCGTCCTGACCGATCGACAGCGCCGAGACATTGCAAACCACGATGTCCAGGCCACCAGGTTCCTGGGCGGCGTCTTCGACCCACCGGGTCAGCGCGGGCCCGTCCGCGACATCGACGGCGCGCCCCGCCGCGCGCACGCCTTTGGCCGCGAGCGCGGCGGTGGCATCGGCTACCTCGCCGGCGTTACGCGCGCAAATCGCGACATCCGTGCCCTCGGCGGCGAAGAGTTCCGCCGTGGCGCGGCCGATGCCCCTGGTGCCGCCGGTCAGGAGTGCCTTCCGGCCCTTCAGACCGAGATCCATGACGAAAATTCCTTCTCAGGGGACGAGCCAGGATTTGGCGATGCCGGCGCCGACGGTGTATTTCGGATCGACGAAGTTACCGATCCGCACCTTGCCGCATTGACTGAGCACCATGTACGCGTCCCAGTGGTCGAAGCCGTACTCCGCCTCCATCCATAGCACCAGTTCGCGATAGGCGATCCGCGTCGCGTCTTCCAACGGACGGGCGCTGCCGATCGTCATGATGAATTCCTCGCGCTCCAGATGAATTCCTCGCGCTCCAGTCTGGGCCAATCGATGGTCCAGCCCTTGATCACGTCGACCCGGATCGTGGTCGTGGACGGGTATTCAACCGCTGTGCCACACATCTCGCCATCGCCCTGACAGGCATGGGCATCGCCGATGAACAGCCGCGCGCCCTTGGTCCGCACCGGCAAATAGGTGATACCGCCAGGCCCCATGTCGGGCAAATCCATGTTCCCACCACGCGAATCCGGAATCAGGGAATTGATCGAATCGATTTCCGGCGAGGTGCTCAACGTGCCGATATGCGGACTGTATGGCAGTGTGATCCGCGTGCTCCAGCGCACGTGGCGTTCATCGACATGGATCTCGCGGGTCAGTTGCGGCAGCGGTTCGTTCAACGTGGCGAAACCCATCAGCGCGCCGAAATGCGGGATCATGCAACATGTGCCGCACGGATTTTCACCCCTTGGCGGCATCGATTCGATATGCACCGCCAGCGCGTCGCCAGGTTCGGCGCCTTCCACCATAATGGGTCCATTACGTGGATTGACGAAGGGCATCCGCGGTTTTTCCGATGGCATGTCCCGCTCGGTCTGGATCGCGCCATCGAACGCATTTCGCGTTTCCACCCGCACCCGGTCTCCTGGACTGATCGTCAGAACGGGCTCGGAATAAGGACCGATAGTGTAATGGTATTTGCCTTGCAGCGCCTCGGTCAGATCGTGCAGGCGCGCCGATTTTCCCCGACCCAGACCGCGTTTGGCGGCGATCGAGTGTTCGAGTCAGTCCGCTTGCGCCATGCGCGATATCCTTCCGGGGTTCGTTGCGTACGCCGCCGCCAGTGCCGCCGCGCGGGGGCCGATCCACAAGAGGCCGCGCGCACGGTATTTTATTTTGTCAATTCACCTCAGTCATGTTGAAGTTCGAGGATGGTATTGGGGGTTCTCATCATGCGGGTCGGCGTCTTCCTTCCCATTGGCAATAACGGCTGGCTGATCTCCACGACATCTCCGCAATTCAAACCCAGTTTCGATCTGAACCGCGCGGTCGTGGAACGGGCCGAGGCGAATGGCATGGATTTTGCGCTGTCGATGATCAAGCTGCGCGGGTTCGGCGGTCCATCGGAATTCTGGGACTATAATCTCGAATCCTTCACGTTGATGGCGGGCCTCGCGGCCGTGACATCGCGCATTCAGTTGTTCGCGACCTGCGCGGTGCTGACACTGCCGCCGGCTTTCGCCGCGCGCATGGCGGTGACGATCGAGAGCATCTGCCATGGCCGGTTCGGACTGAACATGATCACGGGATGGCAGGAAAAGGAATATTCGCAGATGGGCATCTGGCCCGGCGAGGCGCATCACCAGCGGCGTTACGATTATTGCGGCGAATAAGTAACGGTTATGCGCGAATTATGGGATAAAGGACAAAGCGATTTCAAGGGCGATTTTTTCCAAATGGACGATTGCCGATGCCTGCCGCGGCCGGAACAGCGCATTTCGATCATTTGCGCGGGACAAAGCGATCGCGGCACCGAGTTCGCCGCCGCCCATGCCGATTATAATTTTTGTTCCAGTTTCGGCATTAACGATCCGCTCGCGGTGGCGCCGAGCACCGCGCGCCTCGTCGCCGCCAGTGCCCGCGCGGGCGCGATTGCGGCGCGCTGGTCGTGATGATGGTGATCGCCGAGGAAACCGCGGCGCAAGCTCAGGCGAAATGGGAGCATTATCGGGACGGCATCGACCTGGACGCGATGGGATGGCGGCAGTCGCAAGCGGAAACGGATCCCGGCGGCGATAAATATGCCTCGGCGGGCCGGTTCGCGGAGAAACTCAGGAATCGGATGCCGACCATGCATGGCGCGCTGATTGGATCATACCAGCGGGCATGGACAGACGCAGGCGATCACCAGTCTGATCAACGGGCTGATCATTCCAGGGCTGGCGGGTGACACCGAGACCGGCACGGCGGTCACGGCATCGAAGGGCCAGATGACCCTGATCAACGGTGCGATCGGCTACACCGCGCCAGCTTCGGGTGCGGATACGATCGCGTACTCGGTCAAAGATCAGCTGGGAGATGCCACGACCGGGACCGTTGCCGTCGTTATCGATCCAGGACCAACCGCCAACGCACTCACCACCTCGTTGAAAGTAATGACATCAGTAAATTTGACGAGCGCGATCCTCGGTGTCGTGACGGCCGGTCTGAAAGGGGACATCCTGACGCTGACCGGCGCCGCCACTACCGGGTTATTGGGCGCGGTCTCATTGATCGGCGGTCAGTTAACCTATACCGCCAGCGGGGATCCCATCGTACAGCACATCCCGGCCAATGGCACGCTCACGGACGGTTTCACGTGTACCGTATCTGATCAGTTCGGTGACACCGTCTCGGCGATCGTGAAAATCAACGTGAGCAATCCGGCCACGGTGATCGCGGGTCCCGCGTTCGGGTCCGGAACAATCCAGGTCCCGGCCGGAGGATCGTACATTGTCAACGCCAGCGGGTATAACAACATCATCATCGATGCCGGAGGCAATGACGTCGTCAACGCCGGTCCTGGCAATGGCTCCGTCTATGTCAGCACTGGCGACGTCGTTGGGAACCTCGGCGGCTATAACAATCTCGTTACGGGGTTCAATAGGACAGGGGCCGCGGCCGTGACAGGCTCCAACGGCAATGTCACCGTCTCCGGCAGTCTGGGAAACACCACCGTCAAACTCGGAGACGGTCAGGACACGCTGAATCTGGGAGGTTTCAACAATATCGTAACACTCGGGAACGGCAACGACATCGTCAACGCCGGTCTCGGTAACGCGACGGTGACCCTGGGTGGTGGCAATAATCAGGTGATACTCAATGGATTCACCAACACGATCGTGGCTGGCAACGGCGCCAATCAAATCTCAGGCGCCCAGGGAAGCACGACGATTAAATTAGGGAATGGCAACAATAATGTTTCGCTGTCTGGCTTTACAAATGTCGTCCAGGCCGGCGATATCGACAATACCATCACCGTCGGCTCGGGTGCGCAGGTGACCGTGGGCATGACGGCCATCCGCTCCTGCCCGCAGGCGCATTTCCTGGAATGACCACCGGATCGCCATCATTCAAATGAGCATCACCATCCTCAGAGTCGATTTTGCCCTCGGGAGGCCAAGCAACGCACTAACCTTGCGGGGGAACTACGTTTCCGGACGGGATCAGGTAATAACTCCCCCGAGCCCGCGACGAACCGGATCGAACGGGGTTCCTCTGTTTCGCCTTTGCCCGAATTTCGGACGATCCGCGAGGAGATGATAGCTATGTGGTTGCTGAAATTTCGG
>JAYVXQ010000337.1:0-13395 GCA_043785025.1 Acetobacteraceae bacterium | reverse complement strand
CGCAATTTCTCGGCGTCCATTTTGGTGTGCGCTTCCTCGAACGCGCGGGCGATATGGGCGCGCTCCATCGCCGAGGCGCCCTGATCCACCATCGCGTCCAACCGGCGGCGTTCGGCCGGATCCAGCTCGTTCGATCGCGCCAGCGCCAGCACGCCCGAAAACAGCCGCGTCGTCCGCAAGGGGACGAACAACCAGCGCGCGCCGCCCAAGGTATCGGTGCCCTTGCCCGTCGGCGTGCCCTTATCCATCGTTCATTGCACGGCGGCCCGGGTTCAAAACCGTGCCGATCAATCGGATGCCGCCGCGATCCTTCCTCACCAACCTGACCGGCGGCCAGACCGTGAAACCCGGCGCGCCGTTGGCCTTGCGCGGCATCGCGTTCGGCGGCGATTGCAATGTCGCGCGCGTCGAAATCTCCACCGACATGGGCTTGACCTGGCGCCAGGCCGCCCTCGGCCGCGATGACGGCCCCTACAGTTTCCGCCAATGGACCGCGACAGCCCAGACGCCGGCATCCGGGGCGATGACGGTGTCGATCCGCTGCACCAACACCAAAGGGGAGGCGCAACCCGCCGTCGGGAACTGGAACGGAGCCGGTTTCATACGAAATCGCATTGAAAACGCACGGCTGACCGTCGCATGATGGACCGCGAAGCCCAGGCCACGAGCTTTGCCGGCAACTTCCGGCTGGAATTTGCTCAGCTGGAATTTGTCCGGCTGGAACTTGTCCGGCTGAAAATCGCCCCGCTGAAATTTGCCCCACTGAAAATTGCCCCACTGGCCGCCATCGCTCTGCTGGCGATCATTCCGCTGGCCGCGGGCCTCGCGCCAGCCCAAGCCGCGCCGCAACCTCCGTCAGCGCCGCGGCCGATGTCGTGACCGGAAATTGCGGCGCCTGTCATTCGTCCGGCATGATCCTCAACCAAGCCGCGATGTCCGAAACCGCGTGGCGCGCGTCCGTGAACAAAATGCGCGATGTCTATAAGGCCCCGATCGCCGAGGCTGACGTGACCGCCATCGTCACGTATCTCACGGGCCTCAAACCCGTCCCTTAAACGCCGCGCCTTTGTCTCCAGGGCGTGGCCGCGCCGCGGTCGTCAGGGCGTGGCCGCGCCACGGTCCGCGCATTGTATGATCGGCACCCCGCGAATATTCGCCGCCGGGTCCAGCCAGAACATGTCGCCGCCAAACCGGTCGAACAGCGCGGGCGGTAGCACCGTCCGCCGTTCCAGCCACTCCACCCGCCGCCGCACCGTGTGCAGTCCGCGCGCGCCCAGAGCCAGATCGAAATCCTCCGCCTGGTAGTCGACGTTGTTGAAATCATGCGCGAAATACGGCTCGTTCAGCAGCGCGTATAAATGCGCCATCGTATCGCCCGGTGCCCGCGTCAGCGCCTCGTAATCCACCAGGATCAGCTTGTCCGCCTGCTCGCCGAAAAACCCCTCGCGCAGCGCGTCGAGTGCATAGCCCACCAGCCCGTCGCTCGCCGACAGCCGGTTCATGCGCGTGTAGACGGTGCCACCCGGCTCGAAACCGAACATCCCCGAAAGCTCGAACGCGTTGCCGCGCACCAGACGCTCGATCGAGTCCATGATCCAACTGATATGCCGCACACAGCAGATAATCCGCGCATCGGGGAATAATTGCGTCAGAGCGGGCAATTTCGTGCACCACGCCCGGTTCGTGTCGAACACCATTTTCGCGGGGTGAATCGCCTCGTAATAATTCGCGAACAGGCCTTTCAGAATGCTCCGCCGCTGCGCCTCATCCAGGAATACGGCGGTCTCGTTGCGCCGGCTCATCGCGGTCTCCAGCGCCATGTACATGGAGCCGAGGGGACTGGTCATGCCTGCGTGAAACCGCGGGTTCTGGCGGAGAATGCCGGCCAGCAGCGTGCTGCCCGAGCGCGGCAGGCCGGAGATGAAATGGAGTCCGTGATCCATGCGCGTTCCCTTCCGCCGGCCCCTGGTGGGGTCGCGCGGCGGCCATGACATGAGGCCCGCGCCCCTGGCAAGGCCTGTTCGTCCGGTCCCGGCGGGATTCGCCGGCATGACTCGATCGTGGGCTGGCGAGCGCCGTCTCGCGGCGTCGCAAGGGTTTTACCACGGAGAACCCGGAGAACCACGGAGTTCCACGGAGTCGTAACGAAAGTCGCCCGTCCCTCGGGGTCTACAAACCCGTCCCTCCCGGTCACCAAATCCGCCCCTTCCGGTCTATGAACCCGTTCCGCCGGGAACCCGTTCCGCCGGGAACCCGTCCCGCCGGGAACCCGTCCCGCCGGGAACCCGTCCGACCGGGTCTAAAAAACCCATTCCTCCTGATCGACAAATCCGTCTTTCGCGGCCCGCCCCTCCCGATCTGAAAACCCATCCCTCGCGGCCCAGGAATTTAGCCCCGACCGGTTCCCGCCAAAGGAATCCTCCGTGAATCTCCGTGGTCCTCCGGGCGCTCCGTGGTAAAATCTTTTGTCCCGTGAAACGTCCCGCGGCGAAACCGTGCGTCGAACCAGCGTCCACCCGCCAAAAACGATGAAAGCGGCGATCCCGAGACCTCAACGATCAAGCGACCCCCACATCCGGCGCCATCAGCCAACCCGCCACCACGTCAATTTTTCCAATCAAAAATCAGAAAATAATCTATTTTAGACACAAACGAGACAAATTCCCCGGCCCACGAGACCAATTTCATTTCAACATCCGCTCTATTCCCAGATTTGCCAAAGATAAACTTCGGAATAAATCGTTACATCCAGCCGTTCCTTCCGTGAGCGCGCCAAAGCAAGGCCGGTCAACCAGCGAACGGATACAGGCCGGCGTGTTCATGGGGGACGCGGCGGCCAACGAAACGGGGAAGCGATCAGAATGACGATTATCAGCAATACCGGCACTCTTGGCCTCGTCGGATTCGACTCGCTCGACCCTTTCGCCCCCGCGGGCATCGGCGGCGACGGCGGCATCTCCGCCCCGCCCATCAATTTCGGCGACGGGTTCGCTTTGGACAACAGTGAGGACGCGACCGGCGGCGCGGGTGGCGCCGGCGGCAACGGCGCGGCCAACCCGACTGGTATCGGCGGCACCGCGGGCGCGGGCGGCACCGGCGGCGCCGCGACCGCGAGCACCAGCACATCTCTTAACATCACCTCCTCCGTCACCAGTGCGGCCACGGCGACCGGCGGCGCCGGCGGAGCCTCTGGCACGCCCGGCAACGCGGCCAGCGCGCCCGTGGGCAGCCCAACCGTGGGCAGCCCAACCGTAGGCGCGGGCGCGAATGGCGGGGCGGGCGGCGCCGCCACCGCCTCATCCAGCACGGTCAATCCCTCCGGCTCGGCGACCGCCACCGCGAGCGTGACCGGCGGTAGCGGCGGTGCGGGCACCGGCACGGGTTTCAGCGGCGGCGCCGGTGGCGTGGCTTCTCTGGGCTCGGTTTACGCCAGCGGGGTCACGGTCAGCGCCGCGGCCCGCGCCACGGCCGGCAATGGCGGTGCGGGAACCGCGGGCGCCAATGGTGGCGCCGGCGGCGCGACCGCGCTGACCAACGCCGTCTCCGGCGTGACGACAACGAAAAGACCCGGCTCGCTCAGCCTGAGCCAGGGCGCCGCGGGCGGCGCCGGCGGGTCCAGTGACGGCGGCCTCGCGGGCACCGGCGGCGCGGCCGCGTCCAGCCTGACGGATGACGATTCCCTCAATGCGTCGAACGCGCGGTCGGTGTTTTCCAGCGCCTATGCCCATGGCGGCGCGGGGGGCGCGGGCATCGGCGTCAGCAACGGCGGCACCGGTGGCGCGGCGGCGTCGGCGCTGAACGTCCTCGGGGTTCATATCGCCAACGGCATCGTCCAATCCTATGGCGGCGCGGGCGGCAGTACGACGGGTTCGGGCACCGGAGGCACCGGCGGCATCGCGCAAGGCACTGTCTCGGCGACCACGCTTGGCGATGAAACGATGCCCGCGAACGTGTTCGTGCATGGCGGCACCGGCGGGGCGGCGTCCGGTATCGCCAGCGGCGGCGCCGGCGGGGCGGCGATTGGCGGCGTGGTCAGGGCATTGGCGCCCGTTGGCACGACCCATCTCGCCACCGCCATCGCCTCGGTCTTCGGCGGCACGGGCGGCGACGGCAACGGGGCCGGTCAATCGGGCGGCATGGGCGGGCTCGCCGGCGGCACCTCGGCTTACGCATTGGATGGGTCCGCGCAGGTGAACGCCTCGCAGGGCGGCGGATCGGGCGGCCAGGGGTTGAATGGCGCGGCGGGCGGGGCGGGCGCGTCCACCACGATAACCAACGCCGTCAGCGGCAAAACGGCGGGCGGATCGCTGTTCGTGACGCAGAACGCGTTCGGCGGCTCCGGCGGCTATAGCACATCGGGCGCGCCCGGCGCCGCGGGCAGCGCGACCTCCGACCTCACCACCAGCGACGGCACGGCCGCCAACTTCAGCGCCACCAGCGCGGCCAATGGCGGCACCGGCGGCGGCTCCGGCATCGGCATAGGCGCCGCCGGGGGCACCGCGTCCGCCTCGGCGCATATCACCGACACGGCTGCTTCCGGCTTCGTCTCCTCCAGTGGCTATGCCCGCGCGGGCGGCGGCACCGGGGGCTTCGGGCTGACCGGTGGCGGTGCGGGCGCGGCGGCACAGGTGGCCGAGATCGTGGTCACCGGCACCGGTCCCAACACCGGCGCCTACGCGACCGCTTCGGTGTTCGGCGGCAATGGCGGCATCGCGCGCGCCTCGGGCACCGGTGGGGCCGGCGGCGCGGCCACGATCGCGCCCAATGAGGTGATCGCCAACGGACGCTCGGCCGGGGCGCGCGCCTCGCTGCGCGGCGGCAACGGCGGGGCCGGTTTTGGCACCGCGAATGGCGGCGCGGGCGCGGACGCGACGGCGTTGAACATCGTGCGCGCCACCACGGCGAGCGGCAATCTCAGCCTCAATCAGTTCGCCGGCGGTGGGGCGGGCGGCGGCGGGCTCATTGGCGGCGTGGCGGGCAACGCGCGCTCCGACCTGACCTTCGATGATACCACGGCGAACCCGCCGCAGGCCTATCGCGTGTCCGGCAACTCCACCGCGACCGGTGGTTACGGCGGCGGCAGCGCGGGCGCCAATGACGGCATCGCGGGCGGGTCGGCCACATCCTCGCTCAGCATCAAGGGCGCGCAACGGATCACCGCGGGCACCGGCGGCCAGGCCGCGGCGTTCGGCACGCAAGGTGGCCGCGGAGGTGCCGCGGCTGGCACCGGCAATGGCGGCGCGGGCGGCGCCGCCACCGCGACGGCGACCGGCATCAGCACGACCACATCGGCGACCGACGCCGTGACCGCGTCCATCGTCACGACCGGCGGAGCCGGCGGCGCGGCCGTACTCGGCGATGGCGGCATCGGCGGCGTATCCAATCAAACCCGGGCCTCGGCGCTGGCGACCACGGGCGGCGCGTCCAGCGCTTACGCCATCGGCTACGGCGGCGGCGGCGGGCGCGGCGCGGGCATCGGCCACAGCGGCGGCGCCGGCGGCGTGGCCAGCGCCACCACCGCGACGGCCACCGGCCATTCGGCTCTGGCCGGCGTGTTCCAGACCGGCGGCGCGGGTGGCGCGGGCATTGGCGGCGCTGACGGCGGCGCGGGCGCCGCGAGCTCTCTCATCAACGCGGTCACCGGCACGGCCAACGGCGGCGCGCTGACGCTCCGCCAAGGCGCGACCGGCGGGAACGGCGGCCAGAGCCTCGGTGGCATCGCCGCCGCGGGCGGCACGGGTTCCTCGACCCTCATTGTCACCGATACCCTGGCCAGCGCCGTCGCGGCAGACAGCCGGGCGAGCGGCGGCTTCGGCGGCGACAGCCTGACCAACGCGGCCGCCGGCGGCGCGGCGGTCACAACGGCTTCTGTCTCGGCCGCGCAGGCGGCGACGGCCACCGCGGCGGCGACGGGCGGTCGCGGCGGCGCGGTCCTGCTCACCGGCATCGGCTCCGGCGGCGCCGGCGGCGCGGCGTCCGTCACGTCGGTCAGCGCGTCATCCAGCTCCCTCACGTTGACCGCGACGGCGACGGCCGCGGCCTCGGGCGGGCGCGGCGGTGCGGCGCGCACCACGGGCACCGGCGGCGCGGGTGGCGCGGCGACGATCGCGGCGGGCACGGTCTCGGCCAGTGGGCGGTCGGCGACTTCCAGCGCCACGGTCACCGGCGGCGCGGGCGGCATCGGCTACTCCGGCGCCAATGGCGGCACGGGCGGAGACGCGGTCGTGACTGACTCGGTTGGCGGCACGGCCACGGGCGGCACCTTGACCCTGCATCAGACGGCGTTCGGCGGCGCGGGCGGCGACGGCCTCGCCGGTCTCGCCGCCGATGGCGGATTGGGCCGGTCGTCACTGACCCTGACTGACACACTCGCGAGCGTTCTCACCGGCGACAGTACCGCGTCCGGCGGCGCGGCGGGTGCCGCGGCATCGCCCACCAACGGCGGCGTCGGCGGAACCGGCTCGGCCTCGATCGCCCTGAGCGGCGCGCAGGCCGTGACCGCGAAAGCCGTCTCCCGCGGCGGCAACGGCGGCACCGTCGGCGCGGCGGGTCTGCCTGGCACCGGTGTGGGTGGCGCCGGAGGCTCCGCCATCATCACCGGCGCCTCCGCGATCTCGACCAGTGGCGCCGCGACGGCTCAGGCCACGGCGACGGGCGGGGCGGGCGGCATCGGCGGCAACGGCGCGGGTGCCGCGGGCGCGGCCGGCGGCGTGGCCTCCTTCGGCATCGGCGCGGTCATCGCGCGCGGCCAGTCCGCCAGCGCCATCGCGACCCAAACCGGCGGAGCGGGCGGCGTCGGCAGTCTCGTCAACGGCGGTATCGGCGCGCAGAGCATCCTGACCAATGCCGTGACCGGCGTGGCGGCGGGCGGCGCGCTGACCTTGACCCAGACCTCGACCGGCGGCGCGGGCGGCAATTCCGGCCTCTCCGCGGCGGGCACGGGCGGTCTGGGGGTCTCCGCTCTGACCTTCGATGAGAGCGTCAACACCACCAAAGCCGCCAGCGTCACCGCCATCAGCAACGCGAAAGGCGGTGCGGGCGGCTCGACCTCTCCGACCACTTTGGGCGGGTTGGGCGGCGCGGCGGGCGCGGCGGCCATGGTCACCGGCGGGCTCCTGGTCAACGTGACCGCCAACGCAACGGGAGGATCCGGCGGCTACGGCACCGTCGCGGGCGTCCCACTGCCCCCGAGCAAAGCGCCGGGCGGCAATGCCACCGCCTCGGCGATCGGCAACGCGACCGCGCCTGGCGTATCGGGCACCGCGACGGCCAACGCCAACGCGACCGGCGGGGCAGGGGCCTTCGACGGATCGTCCAAAGGCACCGCCGGGGCCGACGCGATCGCCAACACCATCAACGGTCAGCAGGCCACGGCGACCGCGACCGCCTCCGGCACGGCCGACACCCTGCGCACGGCGGCGGCGACCTTGGGCTCTGGCATCGTGACCCGGATCTCGGCCGCCACGGCCGGCACCGGAGCGGGTGTCATGAGCGCCGTCAGCGGCGCCAATGTCGCGGGCGCCGTGCCCCTGCTGAACGGCGTGGTCAACAGCGGTTACGCCTTCGTCAGCGGCCAGCCGAACGCGGCCTTCGCGGCGGGTCTGCTGGCACTTCCCGCCAACGCGGCGATCGCCGCCACGATCGGCGCCGGCAACGCGCAGGCCACCATCATCGGCTATGGCGCGATGGGCGGCTACACCGCCTCCGCCGCCAACGGGGTGCAAACGCTGATCAGCACTGAGCAATTCACCGTCGACGCCACCGGCCTCACCGGCCATCTGGTCGCGGGCATGGTGAGCGATCAGGTTCTGGGATCCGGCTTCACCTCGTTGACCTTCACGGCGCTGGTGTCCGGCCTGACCGTCATCAACCAGAGCTTCACGACCGCGGCCGGCGCGGCGGCGTTCTTCACCGGCAACGCGCTGGATCTGGGGTCCTTCGCCTCGATCAGCGGGTTGGAAGTCTCGTTGAGCCTGGCCCTCGTCACCTCCGCCGCCGGCGATGGCTTCGGCGACACGTTCATCCTCGGCTCCACGGCGACTTTGGGCGGCAACAACGCCCCGATTGTCGCGGCACCGGTCACGGCGGCGGCGACCGAGGACGGCGCCCTCGTCTCGCTCGACGCGCTGGCGGCGGCCTCGGACATCGACCCGTTCACCACGCTGACGGTGGTTGGCGTCCCACCCGCGCTGCCCGCCGGAGTGAGCTTCAACGCCGTGACGCATCAGTTCACGATCGACCCCGCCAATGCCGCGTATCAGCATTTGGCGGCGGGCCAGGTTCAGGCGGTCACGATCGGCTATGGCGTCACCGACGGTATCGCCACCACGGCGGCGACCGCGATCTTTAACGTCACCGGTGTGAACGACACCCCGATCGTCGCGGGCGGCCAGTCGTTCTTCGTGTTCGAGGACTCCGCGACCTTCGCCATCAACCCGCTGCTGAAAGTCACCGACGTCGATACGCTGGACCTCCTGTCGGTGGTTCCCGCGGCACTGCCCGCGGGCGTCCGCCAAACCGCCGGCGGTTACACCTTCAACCCCAACGACGCGGCGTTCCAGCGCCTGAGCGCGGGGGAGGTCACGACGATCACCTGGTCCTACGCGGTGTCGGACGGTCATGTCTCGGTGCCCGCGACCGCGGCCTTCGTGGTTACCGGGGTCAACGACGCGCCGGTCGTAAGCGGGCCCGTCAACGGCGGAACGATCTTGCAGAGCGCGGCGCCGGTCAGCCTCAATCTGCTGGCCAACACCACCGACGTCGATCATTTGGATGTGGTCGCGGTCAATCAGGCGGCGGGCCAGACAGTGACCGTCACCGCGGGCACCTGGTCGGCGCCGATCGCCTTCTCGGTCGTGAACAACCAACTGCAACTCGATCCCGCTCAGTTCGCCTCGCTCCCGCTTGGTAAAACTTTGGGCCTGACGTTCAATTACCAGGTGACCGACGGACACGCGGGCGGGCTGGTGCCGGCGAGCGCCACCCTGTCGATCCAGGGGCTGAAACCAGGACCGGCGCTGTCGGTGACCGAGAAAGCGGTGACCACGACCTTGTCGAAACTGCAAACCGGCGGCGGGCTGAATTCGAAAACCGCCATCGCCACGGTCTCTCAGACCAATGGTCCGGCCGCTGATAATTATACCTACAGCCTCGGCGGCGCGGGTGCCGGTTCGTTCAGCCTGACCTCAGCGGGCGCGCTGTCGACCGGCAATGCCATCGTCGCGGGCGCCGCGGGTGGCAGGCTGTATGCCCTGACCCTGACGACGACCGACACGACCGCCGGGGTCACCTCTCCCGCCGCGCCGTTGGAGGTCGTGGTCGGCGCCGGAGCGGGTTCGAACACCATCAACGTGGCCTCGATCCCGTCGATGCTGGCCTCGGCACCGGCCTTCATTTACGACCTCGGCGGCAGCGATACGGTCAACGCGGCGGGCATGACCGGCAATCTGTGGATCAATGGCGGCGCGGGTGCCGACACCATGACCGGGGGCAACGGCGTGAACGATTACCTGTATGGCGCGACTGGTGACTCGACGGCGAAATCCATGGACATCATCACCAACTTCCACGTTGGCGTCGATCTGCTGGACTTCACCGGTCTGGGCTCCAGCTTCGGCTCCCTGGTGACGCTCACGGCCTCGGCGGGCACGATCGGCGGCAATTCCATCGGCTGGCAATCCAGCGGCGGCAACAGCTTCGTCTATGTGAACACCAGCGCCAACACCCTGACCCTGGCCAACGCGGCGATGAAGATCGAGCTTCTGGGCTTGGTGTCGTTGACCAACAACAACATCGTCCATCTGTGACCGGTGGCGGCGGGCGCGTCCTTCGCCGGGCGCGCCCGCCGGTCTTCGTGTTGGTGTCGCGGCGCGCCCGAAACGCCAATGATACCCGGACTCCGTGGAGGTCCCGGTTACTTCACGTTAACGGCCAGTGACATTTTCGGATGGATCCGGCACAGCACCATGTACGAGCCGGGTTTGGTGAAGCGGATATCGACCGTGCTGCCGGGCTGCTGTTCACCGGAATCGAAGGCGAATTCACCGCCCGCCACATAAGCGTGGTGTAACAATTCCCCATCGTCATTCAACAGGCCGATGGTATCGCCGCGATTAAGCTCCAACCGGTTGGGCTGAAACATGCGCGCCCGTTGCGACACGGCCGAGCGGACCGCGGCCAGGCCATCCCAGGCCACCCCGCCAATCGCGGCGGCGCACATCGCGGCCGCCAGCACAAAACGGGTTGCGAATTTCAAGGTGATTTTCATCTCGGCTCCTTCCGGCCATGACCTATTTTGAAACGATGTCGCGGTGCATCGGCGCCAGCAGCGCCAGTAAGCGGTTCTGAGTCCGGAATGGGATATCGCGTGTGTCCATCGCCCGCTGCATGTCTTCCACCAGCGCGTTGAAATGCGTGTCGTGTAAGTCCAGATACGCGTGCGCGCCCTTCATCGACACGCCGCGGAACTGACAGGGACCGCCGGTCAACTGGCAAATCTGTTCCACGATGCGCGATTTCAGCCGCGCGATGTTGATGTCGCCTAACTTATCCGCCGTGCGCGGATCCGCCACCGCCGCGTCCACCGTCGCGCCGACGATCGCCGTCAGACCCTCCTTCCCGCCCAGATCGTCATACAGCGTCGCGGCGTTGCCCGGCGCGGTGATCCAGACGCCGGATGCGATCACCGCCGCGAGCGTCCAAACTTTGAGCCGATTTATCAGCATACAGATGGTGACCCCGTCGTTGATGTCACCCTGAGTAACCCGAAGATCCATTATCGATAGGTTTCGCCGCGTCATACGATTGTGAAAAAAACGAACGAAATCATTTTTTAACCTTTGCCGTCTATCGTCGTCGCGTGAACACGCTTTTGAATTCCAACCACGTTCCCGTCAGGCGGCCCCCCGCGTGGCGCGCCGTCATTGCGCGCCTTGTCACCATCCGCGGCAAGTTGCTGATGGCGTTCCTGTGCATGACCTTCGTCACCGCCGGGCTCGGTGCCTATGCGGTCGCCAGCATCGCCGACGGCGCCCGCCTGGTGATCGAAACCTTTGACAATTCGCTGATGTCGATCAGCTTCGCCCGCGCCGCCGCCGTCGATTTCGCGACCATGGAAGGTCTTGCCGCCCGCCGCCAGATCGTTTCCGATGAGACCATCCGCCGCGATCTGGCCGCCCGTGTCGATGACCTCGCGGACTCGCTCCGCGACGATCTGCGCATCGCCGCCGACCGGTCCCGCTCCACCCGCGCCACGCGGGCCGCCGAAACAGCCCTGAAGTCCGCCGAAGCCTGGCGCGCCGCCGAAAGGGCGCCGGTGACCGACCCCGCCGCCCCCGCGCGTTGGGTCATGCTGGAGGCCACGTCCGCGTCGGTCGCCGCCGAGATCGATCTGCTGGTGAATTTCACCGCCGGGGACGGCTTCCTCAATCGCGAGAAAGCGGTCGCCGCCATCCAGTCCAACCGCGCCTTGACCATCACCGCCACTTTGGTGGCATTGCTATTGAGCGGCGTCACCGTCGTCACGTTGGCCCGCCGCATCATCCGTCCTTTGGCCGAGGCCTCGGCCGCCGCCACACGCATAGCCCAGGGAGAACTGGAGACGCCGATTCCGAAGGGTGGGGCGGACGAGTTGGGGACGCTGCTGCGCGCGATGGCGGTCATGCGCGATAATATCCGCGCCATGATGGGGCACGAGATCGCCCAACGCCAATCAGCCCAAGGACGGCTGGTGGACGCGATCGAGGGGTCGAATGAGGGCGTGGTATTGGTCGATAGCGACGACCGCATCGTGATCGCGAATTCCCAACTCGCCCGCTTCTTCCCCGCCGCCGGCGATGCCCTGCGTCCCGGCGCGCGGCTGAGCGATGCGATCCAGGAGCCCGCGGCGCGCGACGGCTTCGCCAGCACCGTGCCGCGGGAGGTTGAGCTCGCCAACGGCACGTGGCTCCGCATCAGCCGGGGCGGCAGCCAGGAGGGCGGCTTCGTCGCCATCTGCGGCGATATCACGATCGAAAAACAGCGGGAGGCGGCGGTCACCCGCACCAACCGCCTGTTCGACGCCGCGCTCAATAACATGTCGCAGGGTCTGTGCCTGTATGACGCCAACCATCGGCTGCTGGTCTCCAACCGGCAATTCGCCGAGCTGCATCGCCTGGCACCCGAGGTGCTGCGGCCCGGCATGAGTTTTCGCGAGGTTCTGGCGCTGTCGGCGGCGGCGGGGAACCATGGTCAGGACGACATCGAAACGCTGTACGCCGCGCAGATAGACATCATCTCGGCCCATCATTCCGACACGCAATTGCGCGAAATGAGCGATGGCCGCGTCGTCGCCATCTCCCACGAACCGATGGACGATGGCGGTTGGGTTGCGACGTTCGAGGATGTGACGGAACGTAGCCGCGCCGAAACCCGCATCAGCTTCCTCGCCCGTCACGACGAGCTGACCGGCCTGCCCAACCGGGTGCGCTTTCGCGAAAGCCTGGATCAGGCGCTGTCCCAGTTGGGCCGCGGGCATGGCTTCGCGGTCCTGTCCGTCAATCTGGATCATTTCAAGTACATCAACGAAACATTGGGCCATCCGGTGGGCGATCGCGTGTTGCGCGCGGCGGCCGAGCGCCTGCAGGCCTGCATGCGCGAAACCGATATCGTGGCGCGCGTCGGCGGCGATGAATTCGCCGTCGTGCAATCCGGCGTCGCGCGCCCCGATGACGCCGCCGAGCTCGCCAGTCGCATCGTCAGCGCCCTGGGTCTGCCGTTCGACATCGATGAACACCGTGTGATGACCGGCGCCTCCCTCGGCATCGCCGTCGCGGGATCCGATGGCACCAGCGCGGAAACGCTGTTGAAACACGCGGACCTGGCATTGCAGCGCGCCAAGCTGGATGGCCGCGGCGCGTACCGCTGTTTCGAGCCCGATATGGACGCCCGCATGCAGGCCCGCCGCGCGCTGGAACAGGACCTGCGCCAGGCCGTCGTGAACGATGAGTTCGAGCTGTTCTACCAACCTTTGATCAACCTGGAGACCGGCCGGGTCAGCGGGTTCGAGGCGCTGATCCGCTGGTGGCACCCGACCCGCGGCATGGTCTCCCCCGCCGAGTTCATCCCCGTCGTCGAAGAAACCGGCCTGATCATCCCGATCGGCGAATGGGTGATCCGCCGCGCCTGCCTGGAAGCCGCGACCTGGCCGTTGGGTCTGAAAGTCGCGGTCAACGTGTCGCCGTTACAATTCAAAAGCCCGCGTTTGCTGCCCTCGGTGACCGAGGCGCTGGCGGAATCGGGGCTGTCCGCCAGCCGGTTGGAACTGGAAATCACTGAGTCCGTGCTGCTGACGGAAAACTCCGACAGCCTGTCGACATTGCGGCAGTTGCACGATCTGGGCGCTCATATCGCGATGGA
>JAYVXQ010000336.1:0-4264 GCA_043785025.1 Acetobacteraceae bacterium | reverse complement strand
GGATCTCTCCGAAATCCGGGTATCCTTTTGGTTTTGCGCCCGCCGCCACACCAACCCTGGGCGCGTATACCCGGATTTCTCCGAAACCCAGGTATATGTTAATCAGTGTCATGGATAAGACAATTCGCAGATATGGCAGCCTCGAAGCGATGAAAGCCGATGAATATCGGTATTGGCAAAGCCGATCGGTTCAGGAACGGATGGACGCGGTTTCGGAAATGTCCTTAGCCCAGTACAGGATGAAGGGCGCGATTCCCGATGTACCCAGACTTCAACGAACTCTTGTCCGCCTTCAATATCCATTCGGTTAAGTATTTGATCGTCGGCGGCTATGCGGTTGCGCTTCATGCGCAACCTCGGGCCACGAAAGATATAGACATTTTGATCCGGCCCGATGCTGAAAACGCCAAGGCGGTTTACGCGGCGTTGGAGCGATTTGGCGCGCCGCTGGACGGCTTGACCCCGGATGATTTCGCGGACCGAGGATCGTTTTTCCGTATGGGTCGCGAGCCCATCACGGTTGATCTTCTTAGCGAGATTCCGGGGGTTGATTTTGACGCCGCATGGGAGCGCAGGGTTGACGCCGTGATCGACGCCGCGACTGGACTGATGGCGACTTTCATATCGGGCGAAGACTTGTTGAGCTCAAAGCTGGCCGCGGGCAGGCCGCAGGATATCGCCGACGTGGATGCGATCAGGAAGGCGTCCGGCGGCAGAAAGTGATTGGGTAAACGAAATAGCGAGCGTCGCTGGAGGGCTGAGACCCGTAATTTATGAAAGATGCTATCGGCTCAGTTCTTCATCTTCAGGTATTTTCCGAATTTTTTGTCGATGACATGGGTTATCTGGAAATCTAACCAATTACTAAGCACGCCGCGTTCGCCGCGAATTTTCTCTCGTTTCGCGTCGTCGTCCGCGTCTTGCAGGGCTAGTCCCAGCACCTGCGACTTATCGAGGTTTACCACTATCTCATTTTCGATATAATCGGCGATTTTCGCGTCGAAAATCCAACGCGAAACTCGGGCGTTGATCTTGAAATTAAAGATTTCCTCAGGAGGCAAGGCGTTTCCGAGCGCGTGCTGACGGATAATGATATCGCGAGTTTGCTCGTAAACCGGAAGGCGCAGCTCGAACAAGTCGATTTTCAGTTTTTCGCGAGCTGTTTGCCATTGTCGCCAGGCGATGTAAATTCCCAACATCGCTACCACGACCGCGAGCCAAGCAGGACCATTCCCGATGGTCTCCATCGTTGTATGCAAAAAGGCGCAAACTGTGATCTGTGAGGATAGCACGGCGTCCATTGATCCAAGATCCACGGGCAGGAGAAAATTTTAATAATTTTAATATCGAAACTAACGGCGCCGTCTCGCGGTCATTCACTGTCTTATGGGGAAGGACGTCGGCTCATTAAAAGCGAGAGCCCGACGGGAATTCACCGCCTGTCAGCCTTTCGCGATCCTCCCTACCCCACCCGCGCCGTCACCTCCGGCAACCCATCAAACACCACGCGCACATCCGCCGGCCCTTCCAACCATATCGGTGGCGTCACCGAGCCCAACATCACGCATTGACCAGCGCGCAGGCCGCCGAAGGCCTCGGCGACCGGGGAGCTCGCCAGGAACGCGAGACATGCGAACGGATGGCCCATCAGGTCGGTGGTGATACCGGCGTCGCGTTCGACGCCATCGATGAACATGCGGCCGCGCAACGCGCCGATATCCAATGCGCGCCAGTCGACGCCACCCTGAGACCCGAGGATGGCGGCGACGTGGTAGACCTGATCGGCGATGAGCGTGGGGGTGCCCAGGGTTTTGAGGTCGTCGTAGCGGTTCTCGACGATTTCGATGCCGGCGACGAACTCGCCCACCGCTTCGGCGACTGTTTCGGCGGTGTATAATCCGGGGGGCAGGTCACGGGCCAGGCGGACGGCGACCTCACACTCCACGCCCGGTTTGATGCAATCGTCGAACTTCACCGTGCCCGTATCGCGGAACACGGTTTTCATGAACCCGGCCGCTGGGCCTGACAGTCCGAGGTACTCCTGCATGCGCTTGCCGGTGGCGCCGATTTTGAAGCCGGCGATGGGGTTGGCGTGCATCAGGCTCGCCAGAGCGTGCTGGACGGCGGCGCCTTCGCCTTCGGTCGACGGGGCAATGGCGGGCGGCAGCGGCAGGACCAGGCGGCGGGCCTGACGGGCCTCGTGCAAAGCGCGCGCGGCTGGGGTGGGGTCGTAGTTCATGTGGGGCGGGTTAGTTCATACAGGGCGACGGCGGCGGCGGCGGAGACGTTCAGGCTTTCCACGGTGCCTTTGATGGGGAGGCCGGCGACCTCATCGCAGGTTTCGCGGGTCAGGCGGCGCATGCCGTCGCCCTCGGCGCCGAGGACCAGGGCCACGCGGCGGCCGGCGAAGAACGCGCCTGAAAGCGGTTTGCCGCCGGCGTCGAGGCCGACGCACCAGACATTCGCGGCTTTCAGTGCGATCAAAGTGCGGGCGATGTTGACGGCGCGCAGCAAGGGCAGGGTTTCCAGGGTGCCCGAGGCGGCTTTGGCGAGGGAGCCGGTTTCCTCGGGCGCGTTGCGGTCTTGCGTGATCACGGCGGCGGCGCCGAACGCGGCGGCGGAGCGCATGATCGCACCCACGTTGCGGGGGTCGGTGACCTGATCCAGCACGACGATGGGGCCTGGGCGTTCCAGGACCTCGGCGAGACCGGGTTGGGCGAGGGTGTCGGCCAGCAGGGCGGCGCCTTGATGGGCGATGTCGCGGCCAAGCAGTTGGTCGATGCGGGGGCGTTCGGTGCGCTCGGCCTGGAGGGCCCAGGGCGGGGGGATGAGTTGGGTGAGGGCGGCCTCGGCGTCGTCGGTGAGCATGAGGCGGCGGAGGCGGCGGCGCGGATTGGCGAGGGCGGCGGCGATGGCGTGGTGGCCATACAGCCAGACGGCGCCTTTGGGGGTGTCGGGGCCGCGGGCCTGGGGTTCGACGCGTTGGCCGTCGATGTAGGCGCCGCGGGTGGGTTCCGGGGCTTCGAGTGGCGGGCGCGAGCGGTTAGGGGCGGAGGATTTTTGCCAGGCGGGTTTGTCGGTGGCGTTGCGGGATGGGCCGTTTCTGGGTGGTCCATTTCTCGGGGGGCCGTTTTTGGATGGGCCGGGCCGGGTTGAGCCAAATCGGGATGGTCCGTTCCGGTGTGGGCCGTTTTTGGGCGCATCGTCATGCGGGACGCTGGCGCGTGAATCCGCCGGGTTGGGGGCGTTGGCGCGCGGTCCGTTGACGTGGAGGGTCGATCCATGGGCGGGCTTGCCCTGGCTTAAGGGCCGGGGTCCAGAGGGCCGGGGTCCAGAGGGCCGGGGCGCTTGGGATTGGGCGCCACGGTCGTCTTGCTGGCCGCCGCCTGGCCCCGGTCCCGAGCGATGGGAAGCCCCGCCGCCCGCATTGGGGCCCCGATTGGAGGGTGGGCGGTTGGAGGGGGGGCGGCCGGAGGACGAACCGGATCCGGTTGGGCGCTTGCCATGAGGTGGTTTCATGAGGCGGGGTATAGACCTCGTGAGGTTGGATGCCCAGATGGAGGCGCGGTGGAGCGAAACGGTTGGCGGGCCCCGGTCGCGCGGGACGGAGGTTGGGTTTTCGGGGATGTGGCGAAACACCTGGTCCGGCGGCGTGAACGGGCCCGCCGGAGGGAGCCCCAGAGCGGTCTCCGATCGCGTTGGCTCGCGGAGAATGCTCCAGATCATTGTTTTGGCGTGCATCTTTATCCGCTCAGCTGTGTCCCCCTGGTCTGATGATACTTTAGCGCTTACGGGCACGCAGCCGTTCGCGGGCGGCGTTGACCATTTGGACGGGCTCGTCCGTTTCATAGGCGCGGCCGATCATGCGGATGCCGGCCTGGATGGCGTCGTTGACGGGCATGGCTTCCCACTCGCGCATCAGTTCTTTTTGTAAACGAATGGCGCGGGGGCCCGACTCGACGATGGAGGAGACCCATTGTTCCAGGGCTGAATCGAGCTCGGCTTGCGGGACGACGCGTTCGACGAGGCCCCATTCCAGCGCGGTTTTCGCGTCGATGTTGTCGCCGGTGAACAGCAGCAGGCGGGTGCGGCCCCAGCCGATGAGTTGGGGGAGGAGGGCGGCCTCGACGACTGACGGGAGGCCGATTTTTACTTCGGGCATGCCGAAGATGGCGTTGTCGCTGGCGATGTGCATGTCGCAGGCGGCCATCACCTCCAGCCCAGCGCCGAGGCAGAAGCCGTTGACGCGGGCGATGGTGGGGAC
>JAYVXQ010000335.1:0-4264 GCA_043785025.1 Acetobacteraceae bacterium | reverse complement strand
CCAGCCCAGAGCAAAGTGGTCAGCAGGGTGGCCATGCCAATGGGCAGGCTCCTGTTCAGACGGAGTCGTGTCATCGTCACTGTTTCCCTTGTTTTTTTAAAGCCGCCGGAGCTGAAAATCAGTCCCGGCCGGGTTCATCAAAGTGCCGCGGTATCGGTCTCCCCGGTGCGGACGCGCATCGCCTGGCCGACATCCATGACGAAAATCTTGCCATCGCCGATTTTGCCGGTGTTCGCGGCCTTGACGATCGCCTCCATCACCGCGTCGACCTGATCGTCGCCGACGACGACCTCGATCTTCACTTTCGGCAGGAAACTGACCTGGTATTCGGCGCCGCGGTAGATTTCGGTCTGGCCTTTCTGACGGCCGAAGCCTTTCACCTCGGACACCGTCAGGCCTTGCACACCCAAGGGCGTGAGCGCCTCACGCACGTCGTCGAGCTTGAAGGGTTTAATGATGGCCATGATCAGTTTCATGATCGCTTACCCCGGTTGGATCGTGGTGTGGTTGGTCTTCGTCATCGGATTATGCACGCGACGCGATTGAGCGGCAGTGGGCATTGGCGAAAAAGACCATACAATAACCATGCCAGACCCTGTGTCATTTTGGCCGCGTTCGGCGCATGCGGTTTACACGCTCGTTTCGTCGCGTTTGGGCGCGCCGCCATCCTCCGCCGGCCGGGGAGGGGATGCGTGCTTATGAGATGCTCAATTTGTTATGCCTAACAAATGGGCATTTGCTGTGAGACCGCGGAAATGATCTGTTTCAAGCCGGCGGCGGGCGAACCTGAGGTGCCCTGACAAAGGGCATGAAATCCTCCGCCTCAACGCGTATTGGGGTTTTGTTCGACACGCGGGAAAACCCCGTCCTATAACCCGATCTGTCGACCCCGTTTGGCGAGAGAGCCCGCTGTTGGACCAGAAACTCGAGGCGCGTTTGTCCGCGTTACCGCCTTTGTCGCGCGCCCATGCGGCGGCGGCTTCGATCCCGTGTAAGATTTGCCAGTCGCGCGCGATGTTTTTCGATGTCGTGGATTTCCAGAAATGCGCTGGCGCGTATGAATTCGGGCCCGCCGGGGTCACGGTCGATTGGTTCCGTTGCGCGCGATGCGACTTCCTGTTCACGCCGTTCTTCGACGATTGGACGCACCAGGATTTCGCTCGTTTCGTCTATAATCGCGATTATGCCCAGGTTGATCCGGATTATGGGGAGGTTCGGCCGCGCGAGATGGCGAGGCACGCCGCCGGCTTGCTCGCCGGTCACGAAAACGCCCGCATTCTGGATTACGGCGCCGGTCTGGGCTTGTTCGCGAAGGGGCTCGCCAGCCATGGGTTCCGTCATGTCGAAAGTTACGATCCCTTCTCCATCCCGCGACGGCCGGCCGGACACTTCGATATCATCACCTGTAACGAGGTGATCGAGCACACGCCGTCTCCACTGGCGGCGCTGGAGGACATGCGCGCGCTGTTGGGCCCCGATGGCTGTCTGCTGTTGGGCGAGTGCCTGCAACCTCCGGACATCGGCGAGATCCGTTGCAATTGGTGGTATGTCGCGCCGCGCAACGGGCATGCCAGCACGTTTTCCGACCGGACCTTCGCCGTGATCGCGACGAGATTGGGGATGATGTTTCACCGCGGCCCGGACACTCAGCACGCGCTGAGCCTGCGTCCCGATGGACCGTTCGCGGCCCTGGCCGATCGATGCGGTCCGTCATTGATGTCGGCGCGGCTGTGCGCCCCGGATCATGCGGAGGCGGCGGGCTGGGGCGGGCTTGAGGATGCGCCGCCCCGGCAATTCCGCTGGACCCTGTCCAACGCCGTGACCTGGCGGGTGGAAATTCCGCTTTGGCGGCCGGCGTGTTTTCAGGCGCGGATCCCGATCGCGCATGAAAGCCGCCCGGATTTCCTGGCGGGCTGCCGGATCGAGATCAACGGCCAGCCGATCGCCACGATTGTACGCGACCGCCAGATCCTCGCCGAGGCGGACGGTGTTCCGTGCGGACCCGCCGAGATCACGTTACGCACGCCTGATTTGACGCGGACCAGCGACCGGGCGATCGGGATCGCGATCCTGACGGCGTGAGGCCAGACCTTGATCGCGTCAGGTTGACGCGATCAAGGTCTGCGTTTGTTAAGTTTCAGAGGGCGATTCCCGTCTGAAGTTGGTTCAACTTCAGACGATCGCGCTCTATCCCAACATGACCGTTGGTATGGCTCTTGATTGCGCGCGCCGCCGCCGGCCAACCCGGCGCGCAATACCAGCCGCCGTAACCGGAGAGTCATCGGTTTGGGAGGCTGGTATCAGTCAGGCGGCCAGCGCCTGACGCTGTCCCCGCAGGCTCAGCACCGCGACCACGGCGATCGCCACGAGGCCCAACGAGAACCCGTTCAACGTGAACCAACCCAGATGCTCCTGCAGGAAGCCCGCGAGAAAACTGGCGGTCGCCGTGGTGCCGAAGATCAGAAAATCATTCAGCGCCTGCGTTTTGCCGCGCTCGGACGGGCGGTAGGTGGTGGTGACCAGGGTGGTCGCGCCGACGAACAGGAAATTCCAGCCGACGCCGTTCAGCATCAGCGCGAGGCGGAAATGCCAGGCACCCATGCCCATCAGGCCAAGCACGATCCCCGCCAGCAGGCCGGCGATGCCCCACAGCATGACGTTCGTGACGCCGAAGCGCTGAATGAGGTTGCCGGTGAAAAACGACGGCACGAACATGCCCATGACATGCAGGAAAATAACCCAGTGCGCTTCGGTGTGCGGCAATCCACAGCCGACGATGGCCAGCGGTGAGGCGCTCATGAGGAACGACATTGTGCCGAACGCGACCATCGCGGTGATGACGGACCAATAGAATTTGGGTTGGGCGGCGATTTCCAGCAACGGGCGCGGGGGCAACTCGGCCGGACCCGCCACCGCCGCGGGGGCGGTCACCGGCGGGAATTTAATGAAGGACATGATCGTGAACACGATGATGTGCAGCCCCACCATCGCGCCGTATGTCCCGACATACATGGGCATCCACATATCATGCGTCACGCGCGCCAGGCTGGGGCCGATGAACCCGGCCGCGACTCCGCCCGCGGTGACCCAGGAGATGGCTTTGGCGCGCATCGCCGGGGGGGCCAGCTCGACGGCCGCGAAACGATACATTTGCAGGCTGGCGACGGCATAGCCGAGGATGAGCCCGCCCAAACACATCAACCAGAAGGTTGCGGAATAGAGGCCGATTCCGCATACGGTCGCCCCGGCCATGCCGATGACGGAGCCCAACCGGAACCCCAGCTCGCGGCCGAATCGTTGCATCAACAGCGCGGCGGGAAACACGGACAGCATGACGCCCAGATGCTGCATCGTGACCGGCAGCGTCGCGAGGTCCCGCACGCTCATGAACGTGACGACCGACAGAGCGGTGGCGGTGAACATCATGGTGTTGGCGGCCTGGCCGATGGCCTGGCAGGCGGTGAGCAAGAGAAGATTCCGCTTCGGGAAAGGAGGATTTTGGATTGTCATTATCGGTTCCTGGACGTCCTTGGTGATTTGTATCACCGAACCTCCCCGGAACAACCTTGCTGGACATTGGGCCGCCATGCGCGGACGGTCGCGCGCGCGAGCGGGCCGGAGGGCCAGAGCATCATCCGGTCAGGTGGCCACGCCTGAGCGGATGACGATGCTCGCCAAACCAGGTCATAAGAGCGGGTTTCGGCAGCCAATGCGATCGGAAACCGCTCTAAACAGCCGCCGCGGGAGCGCGGTTCTGATTAACCCGCGCGGCCATCCAGGCCTTGGTGCCAAAAATCCCGGATATCAGGGCCGGAATGAACAGATCGGCATCCAGCGCCGGGAAGCGCAAATTGAACCCCAGCCCATCCACCCGCGCGTCCGCCAGGTCAGCGGGATCGGCGCCCTCAAGATCTTGCGCGAGCGAGGCGGGAAAAGCGTAAATGCATCCATTCACGAGTTCGATGACGATCCGCCGGGTTTCGGTATCGTAACGGGCCGCGATGGCGCGTGGCGCGTTCCGGTACAGGGCATGACCTCGGGTTTCCGCCAACGCCAGGTCCGCGTCAGTCACGTTATCCATGAATACGCTCCCATTCCAGGATGAAGGCGTCGCGTTCCGCCGCCACGATCGTGAGCAGCCGGCGCATATCTCGCCGTCCAATTCCAATATACCCGGATCTCTCCGAAATCCGGGTATCCTTTTGGTTTTGCGCCCGCCGCCACACCAACCCTGGGCGCGTATACCCGGATTTCTCCGAAACCC
>JAYVXQ010000334.1:0-13407 GCA_043785025.1 Acetobacteraceae bacterium | reverse complement strand
GCCAATCGACGAACTGAGTCCGATCGTGCAAAATTGTATGATTATGGACGAACTGAATATCGCCCGGCCGCATCATCATATCCAACCGCAAGGTCGTATCCTCGGCCAGCCGGTCGAAACAATCCAACGCCGCCAGGTCGTCCTCCGTCAGCCGCCGCGCCTCGGGAAACCGTTGCGATGACCGAATATACGTCCGCGAATAAATCGCCGACAAATACCCCGCGTGATCGTTAAACACCGGCAAATCGAACCACGGTTTCTTCCCCTCGGGGATTTCCCCGCGCCGATCCGTCGCGAAGGGCTGAAACAAACGTCCCACCAGAGCCGGATACCGCGCCAGCATCTCGTTATACACCGTGTTCGACGACGTCAGCGACGACAGCCCGCCCGACTTCGCCGTCTTCAAACACAGCAACCCCACGATGTCGCACGAGTCGGTATGAAAATGCTGCCGCTCGGTCGTCTGATACGTTCGCACCCGCGGATCCTCGGTCGCCAAGCCCAGATCCCGCACATGCCCCAGCACATGCCCCATGGCGTTCTGCGACCGCGCCGATCCGAGATACGTCCCGATTCCGAAATAAGCCATCGCGCTGTCGGCGATATCGCGCCCCTCGACCGGCAGCCCGCGCAACAGCACGAAGCCGCGGCCATTTAAAATTTCCCCGCGCAACCGGTGCAGCACCGGCTCGAACGACGGTAGCCGAAAATCCGCCGCCGTCAGCGCCGCGATATCGCGCCCCCGGCACGCCGCCACCGCCGCCATGATCTCCGCCAGTTCCGCCGCTGACAGAGTATACGTCCAATCCTCCGGCCGCTTCGCCAGCTCCGCGCCAATCCAAGCCGAGGCCCCAACCACCGGCGGAGGCAGAGATACATGGTGTTGTGACATGTCACCGGTTCTCCCATACTGCGTAAACATTGTGCACGCCCCCCGCCAATGCGCCAGAGCCGAAGAACCCGCCCGCGATAATGCGAAACCCGACGATTACCCGAAGAACGATCATGGGCGCGCTCGCCGCCGGTCCCGCGCGCGCGGCCAGTTTCCCCTGGCTCAGCCCCGATCTGCCCGACGCCGCCCGCGCCGAGGCCCGCCTCGTCCAAGCCGCCGAAAAACGCCCGATGATCCAGATCAGCACCGACCCGCTGGCCCTGGAAACCCCGATCCAATCGTTACGCGCCGCCTCCACCCCGAACGACCAGTTCTTCGTCCATTACGCCCAGGGCACCCCTCCCGATCGCGGACTGCTGGACCTCTGGGCTTTGACGGTGGAGGGTGACGGCGCCGAACGGTCGCTTCGTCTCAGTTGGAACGACCTCAACGAATTCCCGCAAACCGAGATCCTCGCGGTCTGCGAAAGCACGGGCAATCGCCGTGGCCTCATGAAGCCGCATGTCGAAGGTCTGCAATGGGGCCACGGCGCCATCGGCTGCGCCACCTGGCATGGCCCCCGTTTGCGCGACATCCTCGCCCGCGCCGGCCTGAAACCCGATTCACGCGAAATCCGCTTCCACGGCGCCGGCGACCCCGGCTACACAAAACGTCTGCCGATCGACAAAGCCACCACCAGCGAAACGATGATCGCGACCTCGATGAACGGCGGTCCGTTGCCATTCCTCAACGGCACCCCGGCCCGCCTCGTCGTTCCCGGCTGGTCTGGCGCTTACTGGGTCAAGCACCTGACCCGCATCGCGCCCATGTTGACCCAATCGATCGCCCCGCCCATGGCGCAAACCGAACCCGCCGTCGCCTCGCTCATCGTCAGTCCGGTTCAGGGTGAAACGGTCGAACGCTCCGGCTTCACCTTGCGCGGCATCGCCTGGGATCGCGGAAAAGGCATCCTGCGCGTCGACATCTCGCTCGACGCCGGCATAACCTGGCAGAGCGCCTTTCTCGACCGCGAACTCAGCCCCTACGCCTTCCGCACCTTCAAAATGGAAACCGGCCCCTTGCCGCGCGGCCCCACCGAACTGCGCGTTCGCGCCACCAGCAACGCGCGCGAAAAGCAGCCCGAAATCTGGCGGCCCAATCCGGACGGTTTCTTCAACAACGTCCCACAACGTCTGCTGGTGGAGGTCGCATGACACTGTCACGCCGAACCACACTCGCCGGAGCCCTGTTCATGACATCCACGAACCCAACCCTCGCCTGGTCGTTCGCCTTCCCCTCCATCGACGGCGGAGCGCTGGAGTTTCGCACATTCACCGGGCGCGCCTTGCTGGTGGTCAACACCGCCAGCTTCTGTGGCTATACCTATCAATACGAGGGGTTACAGAAGCTCAGCGACGCCCGCGGCAAGGACGGGTTGATCGTGATCGGCGTGCCCTCCCAGGACTTCAATCAAGAAAGCCCCGATGACGCGACCGTGAAATCCTTCTGCGAAACAAGTTTCGGTATCGATTTCCCGATGACCACCGTCTCCCACGTCAAAGGCCCCCGCGCCGCCCCCTTCTACGCATGGGCGCGCCAGACAAAAAACTGGGAGCCTGCCTGGAACTTCAACAAAGTTCTCATCGCCCGCGATGGCACCATCGCTGGAACGTTCGCCTCCGGTGACGAACCCGACGGCGCGAAACTGCGCGACGCCATCGCCGCCGCCCTCACCAACGCATAGAACTCACACCAACGCCCGGATCACCGCCAGTACAGCGTGATGCGCGTCCAGATCGATCCCATCGATCGTCAACGCCCGCGCCAACGTCACCCCATCCACGGCCGGCCCATCCGCCACCAAACCCGCCAAAATCCGCCTGTCCAAATCGGGATCCAAACACGACAGCATCGCCTCCCGCCAGTCCGGCCGCACCACAGCCCATGCGCCGATCAGCGCGTAGGCCGCCCAATGCGACACCCCCGCGACGATCAAATGATCCGCCGGCGTCACGCAGGCGATTTGCTCCCCAAACGGCACTTCCGCCGCGACCAGACCCGCCGGCAGCGCCCCCATCCCGACCTCGTTGCCGCCATCGCCGATTCCGATCGTCCGCCACGGTCCCGCCGAGAACACCCGATCCAGCGGCGCCATGCTGGCGCTGATATCCTCGCCGCGCATATTCCGCTGCCGCCCGTCCACGCTGACGCCGCCCCTCTCGATCGCGACCGCCCATGCGACCCCCGCCGCCCGCCAGGCGTCGATCACCGGCTCCAACGCGTCATCCGGCCGCACGGACTCCACGGGCACCGCGCCGGCGGAAAACCCCGCCCCGGCCAGAGCCGCCTCGCACGCCGGCCGGCACAGCGCATCGGTTAACACCCGGCACACCACCCCGACACGCGACAACGCCAAAGCCAGGAGCGCCGCGGCCGCCGGCCCATCGGTCTCCGCCGCGGGAGGCTCCGCCTTCGGCACATAAAACCCCGTGAAGATCCCAACCGGACCCTCGCGCAACCCCAACGCCGCCCCCCACAACCCCCCGCGGGAGGCCGCGAACAGCGCGTCCACGCCCCGTCCTACATCGCGATGGATCAACGCCTCGATCGCATCGACCCGTTCGCGCATCACAAAACGGCGAGTTTGGTATTCCTCAGATCGGTGATCAGCATGCACCCCGGCGCATGGGTGATGCAAAATTCCGGCTTTATGTGCGCGATCACCGCCTGAGGCGTCACCCCGCAAGCCCAGAAAACCGGCAATTCACCGTCACCAATTGGCACCGCGTCGCCATAATCCGGCTGATCAATATTGGAAATCCCGATATCCGCCGGCAGTCCCAAATGCACCGGCGCGCCATGCACCGAGGGAAACCGCGAGGTAATCTGCACCGCCCGGATCGCGTCCGCCGGCTTCATCGGCCGCATCGACACCACCATGGGCCCGGAAAAAACGCCGGCCGGCACACAAGGTATATTGGTCCGATACATCGGCACGTTACGATCCAGCGTAATATGCCGAATCTCGATCCCGTCGGCGCGCAACGCCTCTTCGAAACTGAACGAGCAGCCGATGGCGAAGCTCACCAGATCATCACGCCATAACGCGCCGACATCGACCGGCTCGTCCACCAGTTCCCCATGCCGCCACACGCGATATCGCGGCAGATCCGTGCGAATATCCAGATCTTCACCCAACAACGGAAACCGCGGCGATCCCGCCTCGGACACCGCCAGTACTGGGCAGGGCCGCGGATTCGCCTGCGCGAACCGTAGAAAATCATGCGCGAGATCACGGGGCAGAATCACCAAATTGGCCTGCACATTCCCCGGCGCGAGGCCCGAGGTCGGACCACTGAACGCGCCCATGCGCATCCGCCGCCGCTCAGCGGGACCCACATTCGGCGGGACATCGACCAATGCGTTCATGGCGCGGCACTCCAGCGGATCAACGTCACGAACTATCGACCGAGTGGCGCGTTTCCACCAGGGGGATCAGGCCTGCGCCAAGCCTGTCACTTCGGTTGGATCGGCTTACGGGCGATCGACAGCCAGGCGATCGGCGCCCCCGCTTTCTCCGCCGCCACCGCGTCGTCCAACGCCGGATCCCAATCCGCCGCGATGAACCGCCGCCCATTCACCGTCACCGCCGCGTCCGACAGCAACCACAGCAGCGGCTTCACCATGATCTCCGGCCGCAACATCCCCGCGCGGTTCGGATGCTCCCCCACCAAGGGGGTGTCCGTCACCCCGCCCGGCACCAGAACGTTCGAGGTCACGCCCATCCCATCCAGATCGGCCGCCAGCACCGCCATCGCCGCCTCAGCCGCCGCTTTACTTGATCCGTACAGCAGATATCCCTCGTTCACCATCGTCCCGAGGCTGGTCGTCACCGTGATGATCCGGCCCGATTTCGCCGCCAGCATATGCGGCAGCACGGCCCGCGCCATGTTGATTGGGGCCGCCGCGTTCACCGCGATAAACTGGTTCCATTGCGCGGCCGTCGTCTCCCAGAACCGGATCGGCTCGCGCCGTGAATCCCGCACCGACGCCTGGCCGATGCCCGCGTTGTTCACCAGCGCGTCGATCCCGCCGAACGTGACCAAAGCCGCCGCCGTGATCGCGCCAAACGCATCCGCCTGCGCGAGGTCCACGGCCAGCGTCTTCACCCGATCGCCGCCTTTGTCGCCCAGAGCCGCCAACGCCGCCGCGTTACGATCCGCCGCGACCACGCGATGACCCGCGGCCAACAAACCCAGTGTCATCGCGAGCCCAATTCCGCTCGCCGCACCCGTCACGATCACGGTTTTCGCGCCTGAGGTCATTTCCACCCCTCCCTTGGTTCATGGACAGTCCCACCGTGTTCGCTCCTTGCGCGGATGTCCATATCGATGCGCTGGATCGATGCGCTGGACCGAAAACAGCCCGGATGATCCTCACTTAACCCGATGGCCCAATGACGGATTGACCCGGCGATGGTTCGCGGCGGATTGACGCGGTATGGTCACGGTCGATGACCCAATGAACGCGACGGGAGAACCGACATGAATGACGCCCCTGCCTCGTCGTCCGGCCGCCAGGAATTCTACGACCGGCTGGCGCCGCGGTCGCTGGCCCCGTTGTGGGAGCGGTTGCACGCCCTGGTGACGCGGACACCGGTATCCGGGGCGCTGCCGTATCATTGGAATTATGACGACGTGGTGCGGCCGTTGATGCTGGAATCCGGCGGCCTGATCACCGCGCGAGAAGCCGAGCGGAGGGTGTTGATCCTGGAAAACCCCGGCCTTGCTGGCGAGTCCCGCATCACCACGTCTTTATTCGCGGGCCTGCAGATGATTTTGCCCGGGGAGGTGGCACCCGCGCATCGTCACACGCCCTCGGCGTTGCGCTTCATCGTCGAGGGTCAGGGCGCCTACACCGCCGTGGAAGGTGAGAGGACGATCATGCGGCCCGGCGATTTCGTTTTGACTCCGCCCTGGACCTGGCATGATCACGGCAACGAAACCGAAGGCGCGATGATCTGGCTCGACGGGCTGGATGTGCCAATGATCAAGATGCTGAACGCGAGTTTCGCCGAGCCGTTGAACGAGGCAGCGCAGGTGGTGTCGCGGCCCGAGGGCGATAGTCTGGCTCGGTACGGCGCCAATATGGTGCCGGTCGACTGGAAACCGGCGAGCAAATCGTCGCCGGTATTTAATTACCCATACGCGCGGTCTCGGGAGGCGTTGCTGACACTGTCGCGCAACGGCGATCCCGATCCGTGTCACGGGTTCAAGCTGCGTTATATTAATCCAGCGACCGGCGGTTCACCGATGCCGACGATCGGCGCGTTCATGGCGCTACTGCCTGGCGGGTTCGATACCGCGCCGTATCGCTCGACGGATGGCACGATTTACTCGGTCGTCGAGGGCTCTGGCGAAACCCTGGTCGGCGACACCGTATTCCGCTGGAAGCCGCGGGATATTTTCGTCGTTCCAGGGTGGCTCACGCATCATCACCGGGCGGCGTCGGATGCGGTGTTGTTCAGTTTCTCCGACCGGCCGGTGCAAGATGTTCTTGGCCTGTGGCGGGAAGAGCGCGCGCATGCGTGATGTGCTGATCGCGGGCGCGGGGTTGGGCGGCCTGACCCTGGCGCTGTCGCTGTTGCAACGCGGGCATCGGGTGCGGGTGTTCGAACAGGCCACGGAATTGAAGGAGGTCGGCGCCGGCGTGCAACTCGGCTCCAACGGGTCGCGGCTGCTGATCGCGTTGGGCCTTCGGGCGGCGATGGAGCGGATCGTGTGCGTGCCTTTGGGACGCGAATTCCGGCTGTGGAGCACGGGCCAGCGATGGGCGGCGTTCGATCTGGGGGAGACGGCGGAGGCGCGGTTCGGGGCGCCCTACTGGATGGCGCATCGTGGAGATTTTCACGCGGTGCTGCTCGACGCCGTGCGGCGCGCCGATCCCACGTGCATTCAGGCGGGCAATGGGTGTGTGGGGTTCGGGCAGGAGGACGGACGCGCGACGATCCGGCTGGCGAATGGCGAGACGGCGACAGGCGATGTGCTGATCGGGGCCGACGGGGTGCACTCGCGGATACGCCAGCAGATGTTCGGCGATGGGCGCGCGGAATTCACCGGGATCATGGTTTGGCGCGGGTTGGTGCCGATGGACCGGTTGCCCGAACATCAACGGCAATTGGTCGGCAATAATTGGATTGGGGTCGGCGGGCATGTCGTCACCTATCCGTTACGGCGGGGCGAGATCCTGAATTTCGTCGCGGCGATCGAGCGGGATGACTGGCGGGTCGAATCCTGGACCGAACCCGGAACGACCGAGGAATGTTTGCGCGACCTGGCGCCCTGGCATGACGACGTGAAAACCATCGTCCGCGCGATCGATACGCCGTTCAAATGGGCGTTGTTGGGCCGCGAGCCGCTGGATCATTTCGCCGAGGGCCGCGTGTGCGTGATGGGCGACGCGGCGCACCCGACGCTGCCGTTCCTGGCACAAGGGGCGAACATGGCGCTGGAGGACGCGATCATCATCGCGCGCTGCCTGGACGCGTTCGATGACGTGCCGGATGCGTTACGGCATTATGAACAGGCGCGGCTGCAGCGGACGGCGGCGATCGTGCGCGGATCCTCGGATAACACGAAACGATTCCATAATCCCGCGTTGGGCGACGCGGCGGGGGCCGCTTCCTATGTCGACCGGGAATTTCAGCCGGAGAAGGTCGCGCAACGATATAACTGGCTCTACGAATACGACGCGCTGACCGTCGCGATCTGAATGGGCGTGCTGTCGGGGGAAGAGTGGGAGATCGTGCGGCTGACGCTGTCGGTCGCGACGCGCGCGGTCGCGATGGATTTGCCGCTGGCGATTCTGACCGCGTGGATTTTGACCCGGTTTCAATTTCCCGGACGGGCGCTGATCACGGCGCTGGTGTATTTGCCTTTGGTGTTGCCGCCGGTCGTCACGGGCTATTTGCTGCTGGTGGTGTTCGGGCTGCGCGGACCGATCGGCGCGTTGTTGTGGGAATGGTTCGGGGTGCGGCTGGTGTTCACCACGGCGGGGGCGAGTCTCGCCTGCGCGGTGATGACGTTCCCGATCATGGTGCGCACGATCCGCCTATCGTTGGAGGCCGCCGATCCTGGCCTGGAGCAGGCCGCGCGTACACTGGGAGCCGGACGGTGGGACCGCCTGTTCAATATCACGCTGCCTCTGGCGGCACCCGGCATTCTGGTTGGCGCGATCGTGGGCTTCGCGACGTGTTTCGGCGAGTTCGGCGCGGTGATCACGTTCGCGGCGAATATTCCGGGAGAAACACAGACTTTGCCTTTGGCGATATACGCGGCCTTGCAGGTGCCGGGCGGGGAAATCAGGGCGGCGCAATTGTCCCTGATCTCCCTGTTTTTGGCGTTGTCCGGGTTGCTGGTCTCGGAATGGGCGGGCAAGCGGTTGAACGCGTTTCTGGGGCGGTAGGTCAGAGCGCGATCGCCCCAGGTTGCCTTCATCCTGGGGCGTGAATCGCCCTCGTCAAATATCATACAGACCGTGATCGGGTCTGCCTGAACCGATCACGGTCAGCCTACTCGGCCCATGGCGCGCAGACGTTCCTCAAGGCGCGAGCGGTTGCGGCCAAGCGGGGCGGCGTTGGTCATGTCGCTGATTTTCGGAAACGCCTCGGCGAACATTTCCAGCGTGACGGGGTTTTCCGGATCGAACTGCACGCCCTCCGACTGGAAGTATTGCACGACCGAGAAACCGCCCGCCGCCGCGGCGATGATCTGGCCCGTGACGTTGCACTCCTCGCTCGCCATCCAGGCGACGGCGGGGGACACGTGCTCGGGCTTCATGTATTTGCGCATGGCCTCGGGTAGCAAGTCCTCGGTCATGCGGGTGCGGGCCGAGGGGGAGATGGCGTTGAGCAGGATGTTGTAGCGCGAGCCCTCCAGACGCAGGACGTTGATCAGGCCGTTGACCGCCATTTTGGCGGCGCCGTAGTTGCTCTGGCCGAAATTGCCGATGGTGCCGGAGCCTGAGGTGGTGACGACGATGCGGCCATAGCGGGCGGCGCGCATGACCGGCCAGGCGGCTTTGGTGCAATAGACGGTGCCCATGTAATGCACCTGGGACGTGACCTCGAAATCTTCCAGCGACATGTTCTGGAACGCCTTGTCGCGCAGAATGCCCGCGTTGTTCACGAGAATGTCCAGGCGCCCCCAGGTGTTCACCGCCGTATCGACGATGGCCTGCGCCGAGGCGGCATCAGCGACGGAATTATAGTTCGCGACGGCCTCGCCGCCCGCCGCTTGGATTTCGGCGACGACCTGATCGGCGACGGCGTTGGCGTCACCGCGTCCGTCGACGGCGCCGCCGGGATCATTCACCACGACCTTGGCGCCGCGGGAGCCCAACAGCAGCGCGTGCTGGCGGCCGAGGCCGGCACCCGCGCCGGTGACGATGGCGACGCGGTTATCGAAACGAATGGTCATGGGGTTGGCTCCGTTGTTAGCTTTTGGTGTGCGGGCTGAGGATGATGGTGGAGTGGAAGTTCAGGATGCCGCCGTTCGCGCTGACCAGAACGAAATCGTGGTTGGGCGCCTGACGCGTGCCGCCCTGTCCGCGGGACTGGACCACGGCCTCGGATAATGGCGTAAAACCCCACATATAATATCCTGACAATTGACCGCCGCCGGTGTTCGTCGGCAGCGCGCCTCCGGGGCCGAGTTTGCCGTCGGCGATGAAAGGGCCGCCTTCGCCTTTGGCGCAGAAGCCGTAGTCTTCCAGCGTTACGAGTACGGTGTAGGTGTAACAATCATATAGCTGGCAATTGCCGATATCGGCGAGTGTGATCCCCGCCATTTTGAAGGCGATCTGGCCAGAGCGTTTGGCGCCCGTTTCGACAGCGGGATGACGGTCGGTGCGCAGATTGTCACCGGGCGCGCATTGCGCGTAGCCGAGAACGTTGACCGGCGGTTGTTTCAGATCGCGGGCACGATCCGCCGATGTGACGATCACCGCGACGGCGCCGTTCGAGACGAGGCAGCAGTCCAACAGGCGCAAAGGCTCGGCTATGAAACGGGAGGTCTGATGATCCTCCAGCGTCATCGGTTGTTTCATTTGCGCCCATGGGCTGTGTTGGGCCCATTGGCGCTGTCCCATGGCGATGGTGGCGAAATGTTCCGATGTCGTGCCGTAAAGATGCATGTGGCGTCGTGCCGCCATCGCGTATTCCGGATTGGCACCGAAATTGCCATACGCCGCACGCAGTCCGGTCATTCCGCCCAAGGGAAATCGATGCGGTCCGGCGTAGGATTGACCCGCGCCGCGGGAGGGTGACAAGGGCGCATCAGCGTAGACCAGAACGACGGTTTTCGCGAGGCCCTCGTTGATCGCCATGCACGCGTATTGCATCAGGCTCCCGGCGGTGGAGCCATAGGCACTCATGACGTTTACCAGGGTCAGATTCTCGAACCCCAAAATCATTTGCGCGCGGACGTCGATGTCGCCGGAAATATTCGCGTTGAACAGCAATCCGTCGACGTCGTCCTTGGTGAGACCCGCGTCGTCGAGCGCCAGAGCGATCGCCTCGGCGGCGAAATCGACGCTGCGGCGGCCGTAAATCTTGCCCATGGGCGTGACGCCCAATCCGACGATGGCGCCCTTAGGTGTGTTTGGCATGATCGCGGTCTCCGGCTCAGGCGGCGGGCTTGAATTTGGGGAGTTTGACACCATCGCCGGCATCCTCGAACACCGCCTGGAGTTTCATGCCGATGCGGAGTTGATCGTTGGCGATATCGACAATGTTGGAGGTCATCCGAACCCCTTCATCCAAATCCACCTGGGCCACATTATACGGCACCGAGGTGGCGAAGCCGGGGTTCATGACCTGATGCATGATCGTGAAGGTGTAAAGCGTGGCGCGGCCGCTGGCCGGACGCCATGCGAGTTTGGCGGCGAAGCAATGCGGGCAGCGCTCGCGGACCGGGAAGCTCCAGCGGTCACAGGTCGCGCAGTGTTGCAGTATCAGGCGATCCTGGCGGGCGCCGTCGAAAAAGGGCGCGCTGACCTCATCGGGGACGGGGACGGGTTTGCTGGCGGACTGCGACATGGGCGTTCTCCCGGACGCGAAGAGTCTAGATCATGCGCGCCTCGGGTGGAAACGGGACGGGTTTGCGGTTAGGGTGCGCGCGCTCCAACGTGGGGCGCCCCGATAGGAGTGTGTACATGGCCAGGATGAATTTTGGAGCGTTTTTGGCGCCGCATCACCCGATCGGTGAGCATCCGATGTTGCAATTCCGGCGCGATATCGATCTGGTGGAGCACCTGGACCGATTGGGCTACGACGAATTCTGGTGCGGGGAGCATCATTCCAGCGGCTGGGAAATGATCGCCTCGCCGGAGATGTTTTTGGCCGCGGCGGCGGAGCGGTCGAAGCGGATCAAGCTGGCGACCGGCGTGGTGTCGCTGCCCTATCACCATCCGTTCCATGTGGCGCAGCGCATCGTGCAATTGGATTACATGACCGGCGGGCGGGTCATCTTCGGCTCGGGGCCGGGCGCGCTGGCGTCGGACGCGCATACTCTGGGTGTCGATCCGATGCTGTTGCGCGACCGGCAGGATGAGGCGATCACGATCATCCGGCGGCTGTTCAAGGGCGAGCGGATCACCACGAAAAGCGATTGGTTTCAGTTGAACGATGCCGCCTTGCAATTATTGCCGTTGCAGGAGGATTTGCCGTTCGCGGTGGCGTCGCAGATCAGTCCGTCGGGGATGACGCTGGCGGGAAAGCACGGGATAGGGATCATTTCGATCGGGTCGCTGTCGAATGAGGGGCTGAACGCGCTGCCGACGCAATGGGGGTTCGCCGAGGCGGCCGCGTTGAAGCATGGCCAAACGGTCGACCGGAAAAACTGGCGCGTGCTGCTGAGCTGGCACATCGCGGAGACACGGGAGAAAGCGCGGGCCGAGGCGCGCGATGGCCTGATGCGGCATCACAACGAATACATCACCGCGACGTTGCAGCGCCCCGGCGCGAAACCGTTCAAGACTCCGGATGAGGCGGTGGACAAGACCGCGTTCACTGAGGGCGCGGCGGCGACGATCGGCACGCCAGACGATCTGGTGAAGACGATCAAATCGGTGATCGACATCAGCGGCGGCTTCGGCACCGTCGTCGGGTTCGTGCATGATTGGGCCAATCCGGAAAACACATTGCGCAGTTGGGACATGGTCGCGCGCTACGTCGTGCCGGAGATCAACGGGTATCTGGCGGGCTTGCGGACCTCGCGCGAATTCGTCGCCAATAATCGTGAGTATTTCAACCGCGCGCGTGAGGCGGTGATGGCGAAGATCAACGAGAACGACGCGGCGGCGGCGGCGCTGGCGGTGACGAAATCCTCGATGTTGGGGGCGTCAGCGAGCAATGTGCCGGACCTGGACGCGGCGCGGGCCAAAGCGGCGGCGCGGCGGTAAGGCATTTCAGAGTGGGTTCCGATCACTTTGGTTCTCGAAACCCACTCTGAGGCGTTGTTTTGGCGAGCATCTTTACCCGGGCAGGTGTGTCCACCTGATCGGGTGATGCTCTTATGGGTGGGAAACGAAACATGGGTCTTCTTCTTGACGGGCGCGTCGCCATTGTCACCGGCGCGGGCCGCGGCATTGGCCGTGAGCATGCGCTGCTGCTGGCGAAACACGGCGCGAAAGTGGTGGTGAACGATATCGGCACCAGCGGCGACGGTGTTGGCGCGGATGAAACCCCGGCGCAGGAGGTCGTGCGCACGATCAAGGCGGCGGGCGGTCAGGCGCTGGTCAACACCGATAACGTCGCCGAGTTCCTCGGCGCGAAACGGATGATCGACCAGGCGGTCGAGACGTTCGGCGGCCTGGATATCCTGGTGAACAACGCGGGCATTCTGCGCGACCGCGTCCTGGTGAACATGATGGAGCCGGAATGGGACGCGGTCATCGCGGTGCATCTGAAGGGCACGTTCGGGCCCTCGCGCCACGCGGCGGCGTATTGGCGCAATAAGTCGAAAGAGATCGATGGTCCGGTCAACGCGCGGATCATCAATACCAGCTCGGTTTCCGGAATTTACGGCAACACCGGCCAGACGAATTATGGCGCGGCAAAGGCCGGGATCGCGGCCTTCACGGTGATCGCGGCACGGGAATTGAAACGCTACGGCATCACGGTGAACGCGATCGCCCCGCAGGCACTGACGCGGATGACCGAGGGGCTGCGGGTGCGGACCGACGATGAGAAAGCGGCGATGCATCCGGGACGGGTGTCGCCGGCGGTGGTGTGGATCGCGAGCGTGGAGTCGTCCGACTTCACCGGGCGGATCGTGGAGGCGGGCAGCGGCTTGCTGGCGATCGCCGAGGGCTGGCATCGCGGGCCGACCGTGGCACCTGAGGAGGATCCGGCGAAACTGGGCCCGATCATGATGGAGTTGCAGGCGAAGGCGCGCAAGAACGCGGGCATGAACGGCGTCGATCTGGACTGATCGCGGGCGGATCCGGGTTCGTTTGGCGCGGACGAACCCGGAAAT
>JAYVXQ010000333.1:0-4270 GCA_043785025.1 Acetobacteraceae bacterium | reverse complement strand
CGATCGTCGACATCCGGGAAAAATCGGTGACGCCCTGGTGATAGATCCAGTGCCAGAGCTGCTTGACGCGAAACCGCGCCTCCCCGATCGCGTCCATCTCGCCCGCGAGGTCATCGCGCGACATGCCCACCAGATCGCGGCGCCCATCGGGCAGCACGGGTGTCGGCGGGTCGAATTTGGCGGAGTAGGCGAGGACCTTGGCCCGATCCGCCTCGCTGAGGGTTACAACTGTCTGGGCGGACATGCTTTTCCGATCGCGGCGACGGCGGCCGAGAAGCCTTTCAGGCTGAAGCTGTCAGTGACTTTGACGTCGCGCGGTCCGGGAGAAACGGCGGTGGCGCGTCCGGCGCGGCCGAGGGCGGCGACGGCGGCGCGGCCGTCACGGGCGAACGCGTTGCGTTGCGCGGCGTAGAATTCCAGCGGCGTCTGATCGGCGCGCACGGTCACCGACGCGTCGTTGGCGTAAATGAACCCGGCCTCCAACGCCACTGAGTCTCGTAAGGCGGAGCGTTGCGTGACGGTCAGCACCACCGGCCCCCGGTTTTTCAATGATGGGCCGGAGCTTTGCGCGCGGGTAAACGCATAGCAGACCAGTTGCCCAGCTTCTTGATGGGTGGCGGCGGTCCAGTCGTCGAAGACGCCGATCGATTTGGGCCCATTGGCTTTTTTCTCGGCCGTGCGGGGTTTTTTCTTCGCCGGCTGCGGCGGGCTCGCGGCGTGTTGGGCCAGCGCGGGCACCGCGAGGCACAGGCCGAGGGCAATCAGAACAGGCGCATAGTGGCTCATGGGGGGACACTTACGGCGGCGGCCATCGGGAAACAAGCGCAAGCCCATTAGGATTGATCGCGAAATTGAGTAATCTCGACGCATGAGTGACCCGACCGATCGCCAATTGGCAGCCCAGTACGAGGCTTTTCCGTATCCCCAGCGCGACCCGCGGGAGGAGACGAAACGCCTGATCGTCGGCTCTCCCGGCCATTTGCATGAAATCGATTATTGGGTGTTCGGCGCCAGCCGCCCAACCTCGCGGCCATTGAACGCGTTGATCGCGGGCGGTGGCACGGGGGACGCCACGATCATGCTGGCGGCGCAACTGGCGCGAGATGGGCGGGCGGGCACGGTGACCTGGCTCGACCGGTCGGCGGCGGCGATGAAAATCGCGCAAGCGCGGGCGGCGGCGCGGGGGCTGACGAATATCGTCTGGGCGCAACGGTCGCTGCTCGATCTCCCGGGCTCGGGATTGGGCCCGTTCGATTACATCGATTGCTGCGGGGTGCTGCATCATTTGCCGGACCCGGCTTTGGGCCTGCGCGCGTTGGAGTCCGTGCTCGCGCCGGGTGGCGGGATGGGGCTGATGGTGTACGCGCCGCATGGGCGTACCGGAATTTACATGATCCAGGACGGCTTGCGGCTGCTGGCGCCCGCCGACGAAACGCCCGCGGCACGCATCGATATCGCCCGCCGGGTGATGAAGCATTTGCCGGAAACGGCGTGGCTGCGCAATAATCGCAGTGTTTCCGATCATATGAATGGGGGCGACGCGGGCCTGTATGACCTGCTTCTCAACCCCCGCGACCGCTCATACACCGTCCATCAATTGGGCCATCTGCTGTCACAATCGGGGCTCGCGGTGACCTGCTGGGTTGAGCCGGTGCGCTACGATCCCGCCTTGTTGTTGCCGGACCCGAAGTTGCGCGCCCGGATCGCGGCGTTGCCGGCGCTGGATCGCGCGGCGCTGGCGGAGGCTCTGGCGGGGAATATCGCGGCTCATATCGTCTATTGCGCGCGCGCCGGGGCGATGCCGGTCCCGGCCGATCCGTTCGATCCCGACGCGATCCCCCTGTGCCGGGAGATTACGGGTGAGGATCTGGCGCGCGGGATTCAATCGGACAACACGCTGACCGTCGGCCTGGACGCGCTGCGCGTGCCGGTGCCGGTCCCGCCCTTGTCGCGCGCGATCCTGCCGCTGGTGAACGGGCAACGGACAATTCGGGAAATCGGCGCGATCCTGGCGGGACGCGGGATCGCGGCGGCGGCGTTCGACCGGGCCTGGAGAGAGGTGTTTCCGGCACTGGAACGGATCAACCGGATGCTGCTCGCGGCGCCGCGGCGGGATCCGCGCGACGGTTGACCGGCGGCATATTGACCGGCGGCATATTGACCGGAGGCGTATTGACCGGCGGCGTATGGCCGATCGCGTCGGCGTTCTGGTTGGCGACGTAGCGCAAGATCGTGGCGGTCGAGGCGTCCGCGGGCAAGAACGTCTCGATCGACAGCTCCGACAAGGTGATGTCGAGCGGCGCGGCGAAAACGGTCGTTGTGCTGAAAAAGGCCAGCGGCCCGTTCACCGTGGCCAGCCGCAGCGGGACGGCGATCGTGTCCGGTTCGCGGGCGCGAAGCTGGCTCGAGGACAGGCCGGGCGGAATGGGATAGTCGCGCACCTCCTCCACCAAATCGACCAGGACAGGGTCGCCGGTCGCGTCGATCTGCTGGCGCAGTCGGGCAATCGTCATGCGGCGCCACTCCAGAAGGTTGATGATGCGCGGGGCAAGCCCGGCGGGGTGCAGGGCAACGCGGATAACGTTGACCGGCGGGGTCAACAGCAGCGGATCGACGCCCGACATCAGGTTTAAAATGGCCCGGTTGGCCGCGATCATGGTCCAGTGGCGATTGATGGCGGCCGCCGGGTTGGGCTCGTGCATCGACAAAATCGCCTCGATCCCATCGCGGGCCACGTGAAACTCGGGGTCGTCGAGCACACGCTCGTGGTAGTCAGGCGGGAAGCCGGCCGCGCTGAGCATGAAGTTGCGGTCGCGCAGCGGGATCGCGAGGCGGTCGGCCAGATGCAGCAGCATTTCGCGGTCAGGAACCGCGCGGCCGAGTTCCAGAAAGCTCACATGTTTCGTGGAGATCTCCGCGTCGCAGGCGAGATCGAGTTGGCTGAGCCGGCGGCGTTGCCGCCATTCCCGAATCAGGTCGCCGATGGGGCGAGGCGGAATACTCATGTCCGCAGTTTATCGCGCCGCGGCGGACGACCACAAATTACCTCGCCGTTAAATGTGCGACAATGCGCGCGTGAGGTCTGGCCGGGTGAGGCGGAAAAATGGGAGTGGGGTCCAATGAGCACGATGCGCGAGATCGTTGTCTATACCGACTATAAAAGCCCATACGCGTATCTGGCCAAGGCGCCGTTGCGTTCGCTGGCGGCGGCGACCGGCGTCCGGTTGGATATCCGTCCGTATGTTCTTGATATTCCTCAGTATTTAGGGTCCGCTCAGGTGGATGCGGCGGGCGTGGTGTTGGCGGAAAACCGCAACGCGCATCAATGGCGGCGGGTCCGCTACAGCTATATGGACTGCCGCAGGCAGGCCCGGAAACAGGGGTTGGTGATCCGGGGCACCCAGAAAATTTGGGACTCGGGTCTGGCCGCGGCCGGGATGCTGTTCGCCCAGGAGCAGGGGGACGCGGTATTTCAGCGTTATCATGACGTTGTGTTCGATCGGTTCTGGCGGCGGGCGTTGGACATCGAATCGGTCGCGGAGATCGCCGGCGTGCTGCGCGAATCCGGTGCCGAATCGGGGGGATTTCCGGAATGGGTCGAAAACGGACTCCAGCGTGTGGCCCAAATCGGCCGCGACGCGGAGGCGATGGGCGTGTTCGGCGTGCCCAGCATCGTCGTCGATGGTGAATTATTCTGGGGTCAGGAGCATTTGCCCGATATCAGGGCGTTGCTGTCTTCCGGTTGACCCCGGGCCGCACACCGAAACCGCCCGCCGCATTCGCCAGACGTTGCAGGTCGGTGCGGTCGAGCGTCACGTCCGCGGCAGGCCCGCAATCGCCCTGACCCTCCGAAGTGCGGCGGCCCGCCCAATGGAGGTGGAATTTGGGAGGGCTGACATCTTCCCGGGATTCAATGATCAGGCTGCCACCATCCGCCGCCATCGCGTTGGGGTCGAACACGCACGGGCCGAGATCGGGGCGACGGCCGGAGACGGCGCCGGTCGCCACGGTTAAAAACCATTGATCCGTGTCCGGCGACGTTGGTGTAAAGACGATCATGTCCCCCACCTTCGGCCGTTGGGCGTCGAGCCTGAGCACGAACCAGGTGGTCATGCCGCCGATGCCGGCGATCAGAATGCCCGCCATCGCCACCGCGGACCAATGATGAGTGGGCCGAAGCGGCGGATCGGACGGATTTGGGTTGGGCATAAAGCGGTCCCGTTCAAGGTCGGTTCAGGCCGGGGGCGATAGTAGCTGGCGTATGATGACC
>JAYVXQ010000332.1:0-4276 GCA_043785025.1 Acetobacteraceae bacterium | reverse complement strand
AGCCGCGTCAATCTGTCGTGAGCGGCGCGGTTCAGCGGGCGGTCGCGACTGAGCCCCCGGTCGGGCCGGGCCTGGCGCGAAACGTCCGGCACGGCCGGGACCCCACGCTGTTTGCAACACCACTGGGCGTTCCGGCGAAAAGCTCCAAATTAGGATATTTTTAGACTTTATGCTATAATTTTGAGTATATTGCCGCTTCCTGATTTATAAACGACACGTTTTAGGTGAATTAAAGATGAATTCCATCGCAATAATTCAGGAGGCGTTGCATGCTTGATCGACGAATGAGACGCGGACTCGTCAGGTCGCTGTGGTGTGGCGTCGTGTGTGTGGTGACCGCGTCCATGGGTCAGCCGGCCTGGAGCGAGACTTGTTATACCCCGGTCACGCACACCTGGCGGACGCCGCGTTTCGCCGCGACCAGACCAGAGATGTCAGCGCCGGTGCCCGCCGCAACCATACCCGCGACGCCTCGGCATCGCGTGAACAAGCCCGTCCTTCATCGCGATTATGCGCCACCGCGCCATGCCGCGGCCGCTGCACGCCCAGGTCGCGGGCCGAAATCCCTCATCGAGGGATGGGATAAGGCGACGCGGGTGGACTACCTCCCCTATGAATGCGCGCAGGAGCGGCGGAATTACTCGCCGTTGCCAACCCTCGTCCCGTTTCCGCCGCCGCTGGTCTCGTTTGCCCCGCCGCCCGCCGCCCGAGCGCCGGTCGCGCTTCCGCCCATTGGTCCGCCCGTCGGCCCGCCCTTCGATGCGTCGCCGACCCCATTCGCGCCGGTCGCATTCGCCGCTGGATCGCCGCCATGTATCGTGGAACACGAACTACCCGCGAGCGTCCAATCGGAGGCATACAAGAACCAACGGCGCAAACATCGCCGGGAAGGGGCGGCGATTTGCGAAACAAAACCGCATCGCCGTCCGCCAGTCGCGCCGCCGCCGCCGGTGGTGGCACCGCCGGAAGTACCTCCCACCATCCAGCCTCCGCCGGCCACGGCGGCAGGCGATACCCCGGTGCCCGAGCCGTCCTGTTTGGTGGTGTTCGGCCTTGCCGCGTGCGCTCTGAGACTGTTGCGGTCAATGAAAGCCCGCGGGCAAAATCACCAGAGCATCATTCGATCAGGTTGACACACCTGATCGGATAAAGATGCTCGCTAAAACGAAAGCTTAGAGTGGTCTCCGTGAGCCAACGCGAACGGATACCGCTTCAACGAACCGAACGTCCGGTTCCATCGCCGCCGCGCCCGCGCTCACGGGACCCCCGCGAGGCGCAGGCCATCGGCGAAGTGGGCGCGGTTCTTTTCATCGTGCAACGGCGTCGCGGCGTGGAAGCCGGCGATCGAGAAATCCGGCTCGATCCGGGTGAGACGCGCGAGCGCGACCGCGGCCTCCCGCGTCAAGCCCAGATGACCGAGGGCGGCGAGGTAGGGTTTGTAGCCGTCGGCGAAAAGCGGCGTGGTTTGGATGATCGCGCGGCCGGCGGCGGCGGCGTCCTCATGCGCGCCCAACAGCAATTTGGCGGTGACCATCTCGGCCTCGGCGATGAAGCTGAGCGGATCGTGCGGAACGAGGGTCTTATATCGATCATAATAGCGCGCCGCGGTCGCGAAATCGCCCAGATACACCGATGTCGCGCAGGAAAACGCCCATGCGATGGCGAGGTTGGGATTAAGGGCGCGGGCACGGTCGTGAAAGGCCACGGCCTCCCGCGGGCGGCGGCTGAGTTTGGCGCGGACATGCCCGGCGACGGCGGCGCTTCTGGCCGCCCCCGCGTTGCGTTTCTGGGTATGCGCCACGAGGTCCTCGGCATGGGCCGCGGTCTGCTCCGGATCCGGCGACCATCCCTGGCCGCGGCACAAAACATGCCACAAAGCGGAGGTGACGAAGGCGGGCGGATAGTCGGGCGAGACCATGATGGCGCGGCTGAGATAGACGTCGGCGCGCATGAAGCCGGGCTTCTCCAGCCGCATCATCAGCGGCAAGGCGCGCATCATGAGATCGTAAGCGGAGGTGCCCTCGCCCGGTTCGGAGGTGTCGCGTTCGGTTTCGGCGCGCAATACCTCCCGCTCGATCAGCGCGGTGGCAAGGCCGGCGATGTCCTGTTCGACGGCTGCGAGGTCGGTCGTGGCGCGGTCGAAGCGCTGAGCCCAGAGAACGCGGTCATTGGCGCGCGCGTCGAGTAAGCGGAGGGTGATGCGCAGACAGGTGGCGGAGGTCGCGAGCGAGGCCTCCAATATGAAGTCGGATTTGGCGTTGGCGCGGTCGCTGATCGGGCGGACGCGCAGCCACATGCAGCGCGCCAGGGTTCCGGCGAGGGCGGCGCGCAGGGTTTTGCCCGCCAGAGCGCCGAGCCCGCCTGGCCTGCTGTCAGGATAGCCGGTCAGCCGGATCGGGGCGACGCTGATCCAGGGGCCCTGACGGATGATTGTAACGGGACCAGTGGCGGCGCCAGGGAGTTTTCCGCCCCCCGTGACATCGACCAGCGCGGCCTTGGCCCCCGTGACCTCAACCCCCGTGACTCCAACCAACGTGGCCTCGGCCACCTTAACGTCGGACGATCGTTGAATGACATGGGCTAAATCGGTGGTCTCGGCCGAGGGCGCGATGTCGCGCAAGGACGAGAGCGCGGCGCGGCACATATCATAGGCTTCGGCCGCCTGAACCGTTTCGCCCATGGCCGCATGGGCGCTCATGACGGCACGCCAGGCGCCCTCGTGGGTGCGGTCGATCCACAACAGGCGTGAAGCGGCCGGGAGAATGTCCTCCGGCGAATGGCGGGCGCGGAGCGTGGCCTCAGCGATGCCGCGGGCGTGATCGCGCAAATGTTCCCGCGCGATGGTCAGCCAGGAGTCGAGCGCGGGATCGACGCCGTCCAAATCATCCAGCAGGTCGCCATCGAGCAACGACAGCGCGGCGGCATCTTCGGTGGTGGCGGCGGCGACCTGGTGAGCGTCGATCCAGATCGATCTGGGCTGGAAGGTGAGGTGATCGCGTGTGGCGATCAGGATTTCCCCGCCGCCACCGGCTTCGCGGGCTTGCGTGGCGGCGAGGGATTCCTGAAGCCTGTGGACTTCCTGGCGAAGGGCGGCGCGCGCCTCGAAATCGGGACGCCCGCTCCAGAGTAAATCGGCGAGCCAGGCGCGCAGCACGGGCCGGGGGGCCATGAGGGCGATAACGGCGAGCAAGGCGCGGGCTTTGCCGGAGGCGGGGAGAAGATCAACGCCGCATGAGGACCAGACCTGCATCGATCCGATCAGGCGCATGCGGATCGCGGGCAACGTGACCGGTTCAGGGTGCGCGACTGACCTGCCCGCGACTGGACTGCCCGCGACTGGACTGACGGCAAGGGACGCGACGCGATCTTCCATCGTCAGGGTCATCGAATCGTCCTCTCGTCCGTCAAATCATCACGTATCGATAGTGTTAATCTCATGAACAGATCGTTTGCAACAAAATGCCGATCATTTCCTTTCGCGCGGCGTGCTGTTGAGAAAATCGTCCAGCTCGGCCTTCCAGAATTTGGCCATGCCGGTGGTGCCATGGCCGCGGGTTTCGGGGCTCGCGGGGATCAAATATAAACGACCGTTCCTTGTATGTTTCAACCACTCGGTCATCAGACCCGTCTCCGGCGGGTTGCGTTCGTCGTCGGCCGCGTTGATGGCGAGCAAGCTGGCGGTGATCCGGTCCAGGCGCGGCGCGGGGTTGTAGTCGCGCGACGCCTCAAACTGATAAATGAAGTCGTTGGCGTCGGCGGTGACGGGGGCGTCGGCGGTGACGGGGGCGGCGAGGCGCTGATCCACCAACGCGTCGGCGCGGGCCGCCGTGGGGGCGAGGGCCTGGTAGGCCAACGTGCCGCCGCTGGTCGCGATGCCAAAGGACACGGACGCGAGGCGGAGCATCGGCGGTTGGGCGGTGTAATCCCCATTCTGGTAAGCGGGATCCTGGCGGATCGTTTCGATCATGATGCGCCGCGTCATCCAGTTGCGGGCGGACATCTCGGTGGGCTGCGCGGCCATCGGCACGACGGCGTCCATCATATCGGGATAGGTGACGGCCCAAACCCATGTGAGCATGCCGCCCATGGAATTGCCGGTGACGAGGCGCAAATGGCTGATGTTCAGCCCCTCGGTCAGCAGCCGGTATTGCGCCTGAACCATGTCGTCATAATTGTGTACCTGGGTTTCGGAGAAATCCGGGTATACGCGCCCAGGGTTGGTGTGGCGGCGGGCGCAAAACCAAAAGGATACCCGGATTTCGGAGAGATCCGGGTA
>JAYVXQ010000331.1:0-4280 GCA_043785025.1 Acetobacteraceae bacterium | reverse complement strand
TCACGCCCAGTGATTCACGCCCAGAGGTTCACGCCCAGTGATTCACGCCCAGAGGTTCACGCCCAGTGATTCACGCCCAGAGGTTCACGCCCAGAGGTTCACGCCAGATCGGGGCGCGCCTGTTGTTCGCGCAGCAGATCATACGGAAAACCCAACGATAACGTGCTGGCGGCATCGATGCGGGCGATCTGACCGGGGTCCAGCACGACGCGGGAGGTCGTGAGGTTGGCCGATAATTGCGCGGCGTCGCGGGCGCCAAGCACCGGAAACACCCCTTTGCCGCGCAGCCACGCCAGCGCGATCTGGTCTGGGCTTGCGTCGAGTTCCCCGGCCAAAGCGCGCAAGGTGGTGAGTTCCGGTTCCTCGCCCATGGCGCGCACGAGGCGGCCGCCAGCCAGTGGCGACCACGCCATGAGACCGAAGCCAAGGCGCCCGGCCATCGGCGCGTGCTCCCGCTCGATACCGCGTTCGAGGACGTTGTATTGCAGTTGCAACGCCGCGACGGGCGCCCATCCGCGCAAATCGGCGAGCATGGCGGCGGACGCGGTGCGCCAGGCGGGGAAGTTCGACAGCCCGATATGCACGATCTTGCCAGCGCGAACGAGCGTGTCCAGGCCGCGCATGATCTCCTCGATCGGGGTCACGCCGTCGTCGGAATGCGGGAAATACAGGTCGATCCGGTCGGTGCGGAGACGGCGCAGGCTGTTTTCGACCTCGGCGACGAGAGCCACGCGATGGTTGCCGACCTGCGCGGGGGCGGGCGCGCGCTCGGCCGTGCGGCCGTATTTGGAGGCGACGACGAAACGGTCGCGGCCTGCCTCGGCGAGGAAGTCGCCGACCATTTCCTCGGCGAGGCCGAACAAATAGGCGCTGGAGGTGTCGATGAAATTGCCGCCGGCGCCGGAATAGGCGGAGAGCGTGTCGCGCGCGGCCTCCCGGTCGGTCTGACCGCCGCGCGGGGTGCCGAGGCGGAACGTGCCCAGGGCCATTTCGGAAACCTGTAATCCGGTTCGCTGGCCCAAAAGACGATAACGCATGGGGATCCCCCGGAAGCGATGACGCGCGCGAGGGAACCCTCCCAGGAGATGCCGCCTGATGGGAATGCCGGAGTTGACGTTTGGTTCCCGGAGATAGGCTTAGGCGAGGTTCCCTCGACGGGATCCCGCGAGGGAACCTCGACGAAACAGGCGAGGGAACCTCGACGAAATCAGGCGAGGGAACCTCGACGAAATCAGGCGAGATTCCCCTCGACGAGATCCGGCGAAAAGGGCTTGACATATACCGACTGGTTGGTATGTTTTTCCCATGGACGCGAAAACGAAAAAAACCAGCGCGGCGGAGAAAATTCTGGCGGCGGCGATGAGGGTCATTCGGACGAAAGGCTATGCGGCGACCTCGATCGATGAACTTTGCGCGGCGGCGGGCGTTACCAAGGGGGCGTTCTTTCACTATTTCGCGAGCAAGGAGGCTTTGGGCGTCGCGGCGGCGGAGTATTGGACCCGGATCACGGGGGCGTTGTTCGCCGCCGCGCCCTATCACGAGCCCGCCGATCCGTTGGACCGGGTGTTGGGTTACATCGATTTCCGGGCGGGGTTGCTGATGGGCCCGCCTGAGGCGTTCACCTGCCTCGCCGGCACGATGGCGCAGGAGATTTTCGCGGTCAGTCCGGCGATCCGGGCGGCGTGCGAGGCGAGTATTTTTGGCCATGCCGCGACGTTGGAGGCGGATATCGCGGCGGCGATGGCGACGCATGGGGTCCAGGGTGTTTCGGCGGCGTCTTTGGCGCGCCACACCCAGGCTGTCCTGCAGGGGTCTTTCATTCTGGCGAAAGCCCATGGTGGTGTGAAAGCCTTGGGCGGGGCTGAAGGGCGGGGTGGGGCGGAGGTGGCGCGCGAGAGTGTCGCGCACCTCAAACGTTACATCACATTATTGTTCCAAAGGAAGGAAACGACCGATGCCGTGGACACCAGGCCAGTTCATTTGGTATGAAATGTTAACCACCGAGGTCGACGCGGCCGCCACATTCTATCGCGCTGTCGTGGGATGGACCGTGGACGCCAGTCCCCAGGCGGGAATCGATTACCGCCTGTGGTCGATCGGTGGCCAGACCGTGGGCGGATTGATGAAAATTCCCGCTGACGCGGCGGCGGCGGGAATGCGCCCGGCATGGTTGGGTTATGTGAATGTTGACGACGTCGACGCGAGCGTGGCCGCGATGCTGGCCGACGGCGCTACCGTGCTTATGCCCGCTATGGACATTCCGAACGTGGGGCGAATGGCTTTGGTGGCGGATCCTCAGGGGGCCGCGTTTTATGTGATGAAGCCGATGGGGGAAGGGCCAGGCCCAGCGCATGCGGCGGGGGTGGCGGGCCATGGCGGATGGCATGAGTTGCACACGACGGATTGGTCTCAGGCTCTGGCGTTTTACGCGAAGCATCTGGGGTGGGGGAAATCCGACGCGTTGGATATGGGACCGATGGGCACGTATCTGCTGTTCAACGCCGGCGGTGAGGCGATCGGCGGGATGATGAACAATCCGAATTTCTCCCGTCCCATGTGGGTTTATTACTTCAACGTCGCGACGATCGAGGCGGCCAAAGATCGGGTACTCGCGGCGCGCGGAGAGGTCGTGATGGGCCCGATGGAGGTGCCCGGCGGCGGTTGGGTTTTACAGGGGCGCGACGATCAGGGCGCGCTGTTCGCTCCGGTCAAAGAATGAAAGGGCATGTCATGTCGATGATCGCACCGTGTTTATGGTTCGACGGTCAGGCGGAGGAAGCGGCGGAGTTCTACACGGGTCTGTTCCCGGACTCGGCGATCCTGAAGACTTCGCGCTATGGCGCGGGGGCGCCATTCCCGGCGGGGACGGCGCTGATGGTGGAGTTTCGCCTGTCCGGTCAGCGGTGTCGGGCGCTGAATGGCGGGCCGCATTATTCATTCTCCCCCGCCCTGTCGCTGTCGATCGCCTGTCCGAAAAATGAGGTCGACCGGTACTGGGCTTATCTGACCGCCGATGGCGGCAAGGAGGGGCGATGCGGCTGGCTCACGGACCGGTTCGGCGTGTCGTGGCAGGTCGTGCCGGAGGGATTGGGCGCGGCGCTGAGCGATCCGGATCCGGCGCGGGCGGGACGGGCGATGATGACGATGGCGAAGATCGATATGGCGGCGATTCACGCGGCGGCGAGAGGTGAATGATGAATAAAGGTAACTGCCCAGTTGGGCGATCGTTAATCCACGCTTGACACGCGAGTCCGGGCACGATTCAAGCTTCCGATGTCCCCGCCGCCGCCTGATTCGCCCGATGAAGCCACTTCCGTTGCAGACCGCATGGCGCGTTTGGAGACGGTGGTGGTCGCGGCTCAGGCACAAAACACTGAGTTACTGGCGGCATTGGCGGCGCGAGATGCGCGTATCGCGGAACTGGAGCGCCAACCTGGCCTGAACAGTTCCAACAGCGGCAAACCTCCGTCCAGCGATGGGCTGAAGAAGAAGCCAGTGCGGGTCAGCAGCCTGCGCGAATGATCCGGCAAGAAGCCAGGCGGTCAACCAGGCCATCCCGGCAAAACGCTGAGCCGAACCGAAACGCCGGATGCCACGATCGATCATTTCCCCGAGGTCTGTCCCGGGTGCGGCGGAACGATGAATGAAGCGATGGCCACCGGTCATACCGCGCGGCGGGTGTTTGACCATCCCGCGCCACAGCCCTTGATCGTCACGGAACATCGTGCCCATGCCTGCCGCTGTGCGAAATGCGGTACGGAGACACGTGCGGCGTTTCCCGTGGACGTAACGGCGCCAGTGCAATATGGCGCCAATATCACGGCTGTCATTGTTTATCTTCTGCATTTTCAGTTTCTGCCCGAGAAGCGTCTGGCGATGTTGATGGCCGATCTGTTCGGCGTGCATCTGGTGACAGCCACCATCGCCGGGATGAGCCGCGGTTGTGCCGCGCGGTTCCAAAACTTCGCGGCCGCCGTGCGCGATCATGTGGCGGCGGCACCCGTAAAGCACATGGGCGAGACCGGCTTCCGGATTGGGAGCAAAACGCAATGGCTGCACATCGCATCGACCATCTGGCTGACATTTTACCGCGTCTCCCCGAAACGGGGCAGTCTGATGAATAACGTCCTCGGCATCGTCGTCCATGATCATTGGAAACCGTCCTACACTCTGAAAGGTGTATTGCATGCGTTGTGCAATGCGCATCATCCGCGCGAACTCAAGGCCCTCGTCGAAATTGAGAAAGAGGATTGGGCACGCAAAATGCAACACCTGTTGCG
>JAYVXQ010000330.1:0-4283 GCA_043785025.1 Acetobacteraceae bacterium | reverse complement strand
TGGGTTTCGGAGAAATCCGGGTATACGCGCCCAGGGTTGGTGTGGCGGCGGGCGCAAAACCAAAAGGATACCCGGATTTCGGAGAGATCCGAGTATAGAGTGGTTTGCGCGAGCATTCTTCATCCGATCGGATGATGCCCCAGGGATGTCTTGCGGGCTCCGGCGGAACCAGCCACATTTCTTGCATGGCAAGCCGCAAATTCCCCCCGACCACCCCCGAGGATTTCCTGTCCGCTGACGCGGCGCCCACGCGCGAAGCCCAGGGAAGTGGGGGGTTTCTGACTGGGCAGGTGTTGATCGCGATGCCGGCGATGTCCGATCCGCGGTTTTCCCAAAGCGTCATCTATGTTTGCGCGCATACCGCCGAGGGCGCGATGGGGCTGGTGGTCAACCGCCCCGTGGTCAAACCGAGTTTCACCGATCTGCTGAAACAGTTGAAGGTGCAGCCAAGCCCTCCGGCGCGGGATGTGCGGTTATGCGCGGGCGGACCGGTGGAGAACGCGCGCGGGTTCGTGCTGCACACGAATGATTGGACCGGCGAGGGCAGTTTGCGGGTGAACGCCGATCTGGCGCTGACGGCCAGTCTGGATGTGCTGCAGGTGATCGCGGGAGGTGGCGGGCCGCGCGAATGCGTTTTGGCTCTGGGCTACGCGGGCTGGGGTCCGGGTCAGTTGGACCGGGAGATTCAGCAGAATGCGTGGCTGTCGGGTCCGGCGGATGAGCCGCTGTTGTTCGACGGCGCGCACGATACGAAGTGGCGGCGCGCTTTGGCGCTGCTGCATGTGGATCCGTTGCTGCTGTCGGGTGTGGCGGGCCACGCTTAGAGCATTATCCGATCAGGTTGACAAACCTGGGCGGCTGAAAATGCTCGCCAAAACAAAGTTGTAGAGCGGTATCCGATCGCGGTTGTCGTATCCAGGTTTTGATAGACCGATATGTTTCGTTAAGGCAGAGCCCGCTCGATAACCTTGCCCGGATCCGCGGACTCACGGACTTTAATTTTGTCCAAGCCTGATGTTGTTGGCGATGTAGTGGAAATAGGGATCTGTCATCGCTTTTTGGGTAGAAAGCTTTGCCTTCAAATCCGCGATGCTGGTCCAGCCGCGTCCATACGTTCCAAACCAGCGATCGACGACGGCGGCCTGCTGTTCCGAACCAAAATCGCTGCCCCAATCGCCGTCCGCCGGACCAGGCGTGTAGGTTGCCCCGCCCGACACTCTTCGACAAACCAATCCCGGAACGAAATTAAATCTGGCGATTTGCCAGGCGTGTGTGAGCTCATGGATGAGAACCTGGCCCTGCGTCGTATACGCCGCGCCCAGTGTCATATCCGTTCCCTCCACGTGGCCCATCGGGTCGTCGAACGCATCGCCCAGATTGAGCAGGATATTGCCGTCGATATTAGGCCATGTGTATTTTCTGCCGCCGCCGTTCGAGAGGTTGGTGACGAAGATGTGCTCGATGGGAGGCAACGTGTCGCCGAAAACCTCGCGCGCGAAATCATATTCATTTTGGTGAAGCCGCCGGTGCCTGATGAGCGCTTCGGTGATTGCTCCCGCGGCGACTCCGGCGACGACCGCGGCGATGATCGCGGAGGGACCAAAGGTCCAGACAACACCGCCCGCCACCGCCACGCCAACCAACCCTCCTGGGCCCACGAAATTGGCATCGGCGGCCTTCGATATCTCAGCGGAGACCGCGATCACCAGGGCAAGACCCGCGCCAAACGTTACCTCGGCGACGAGAAACCCGAGCAGGTCTTTCGCGATGTCTTCAACGGCGGATAGCAGCCCGGCGTCCTCGTACGACTTGCTGACGGACATGGAACCGGCCCGGATGTCGAGCCAGTTGGGCTGAATAATCGGATTGATGCCATCTTCATGATGGTCGAAATCGCGGTGGATGGTGCCAAAGAGGTTGGAGCCGGTACCGTCGGTGTGGCCGCTCGCCTGAAACAACAGAATAAGGCCACCCGGAGTATTGACCGCGCATCTCACCCGAAACGTATACGGATCGAAACCGCTGTCGTGCATATGGACCGTGAAAGAATATCGGCCGTCGCTGAATAAGGTGAGATCGACGGTGCCACCCAACGCCGTGCCGGATGGCGTGGTGACCTGTTCGTGGAAGGTAACGGGCATCTTCAGCCGATTGATCATGTCCAACGTGCTGAAAGGAGGCGCCAGTCCGGCCATGCGACCGAGCGCTTGAATGCTGACGGCCGCTTCAGGATTGGTCTGGCCTGTACCAAGGCCGCGGATGCTCTGCATATCAGGCCACCCTTCGTAAATCTTTACTGGAGGGTTATGAGAATTGGAACCAGTCCCTGGCCAGAGCGCAGCGGCCTCAAGGCTTTGCCAAGCACGGCGCCAAAAGCCTTCAGCGGATCGTCGGCCTTCATCGCGTGGCCGGCGGTGGGAGAGGTTGTCAGCAGATCGCCAACCTCGATTGGCCCGTACGCGGCATCGACTTTGCAGTATACCTTGCCCAACAATCCGATCGGAACCCGGTTGGCCCGCGTTGGCTGCTTATCCAGCGTGATGCCGGGACGGTAACCGCCCGCGCCCGAGATCACGCCCGCGACCCGCTTATCGTAAGCCGCATTGCATTGGGCCAAAGCGCCCTCGTGGCCCAAAACCATGACGGTGCCGGGTTCGCAGGCGTTCATGTCGATCACGTCGAAATCTTCGGCGCAATCGCCGTTTGTCATGTTGAGATCGCCGGTGATCTCCACGTTGCCTTCAAAGAAGCCGGCGAGCCGTCCGCCCTTGCCGTAGACCCCGATACCATGCGCGCTGGAGCCCAGTACGCCGATTCCTCTGCCGTCGGTCTGGCCCCACACCCCGTTACCGTTTGTGCTGATCCCAACGATGCCTTCGCTGTTGGTCGCCCAACCTTCGACCCCGCGGCCCTCGTCAGACGATCCGCGAATGCCAGCGGATTTACCGCTATGTCCCCGCATTCCGTAATCGTTCGCACTCCTGCCTTCCACCCCGCGCCCGTCGGTGGAATCCCCGCGAACCCCGATCGAGGTTTGGCTTCTTCCAGCGACGCCGGCGCCGGTATTGCTGGTGCCCAAAACACCCGTTCCGGCGCCCTCGGTTTGACCCCATATCCCGGTTCCGGTGGTGCTTATACCGACGACACCCTCGGATTTCGTCGCCCACCCTTCGACGCCCCTTCCATCCGTGGAGGAGCCTCTGATGCCGGCGGAGTGATCGCTGTGTGCCCTGAGGCCATAATCGCCCTCGCTCATGGCGACGACGCCTCGGCCTGTTTTACTGTGACCGTAGACGCCCCAGCCAGCGGCGCTTTCACCCTCCACGCCCACGGCGGGACCGACGACGCCCGCGACCGGGCTGTCAGTGTTTATGCCTTTCACCGCCGGAACCGGGGCTTTCGCGGAATCGCCGTTTAGCTGGCCCATCGCGGATGCTCCCTGGAATTTTCATGATGACGTTTCGCCTCAAATCGAGGCCGGGTGACGCTGCGTTCACTCCATCGGTGGCGGCCTTGTATTGAACCGCACACGGCGCGCCCGCTACCGAAAGGGGTGAATTTATATCCTTGCCCTTATTCCGCTGTCCGGAATAATTGAGCCTGGATTACGCCTTCGGTGGCAATGGCTGCGGGTTCAATTCGGTCGCCGCCCGAAACGCCGCCGCACCCGCTTCGATCTGATTGATCGCGCGCTGAATACCCTCGCGGAGGGGGCCGGGATCGCCACCCCCGACATGGATGTGACCGTTGTGGTCCATCGTGACCAGGGGACCATCGCCCTGACCTTCAAGTACTTTCACATAGATTGCGAACTTGCGTGAGTCGATAAGGAGGGAATGAGTCATGACTGTTTGCGCTCCACCAATCCGTACCAAGCCTTCCTTTCATAACACATAATTTTTGAACAAGCAACGCTTTCGCCGCGGATCTTTGAGACGTTTCTAAAAAACGGCCTCTGAACCCAACGCGCGGAAATGATGACCCTCCCATCATTTCCGCGCGCTGATACGGTGCGCCGGGTTGGCGGACCGCGGCGCGCGAAACTAAAAGATGATACGAGCGCCGACTGAGCCATCAACGATGGGTCAATCGGCGCTCGTATCATCCGATGCGCGGTATATCGGCGCCCCAATATTTCATCGCGAGAGTTTTGTTAAAGGTGTTCGTTCAATTGAACCGGCGGCGACTCGCGGCGAAGCATCGCCTGAAGCGCGGTCACGGCTCCGTCTGCGGGGCCACCACCCGCGCGCGCGGATCGGCCGGACGCGCCGCCCCCGCACCCG
>JAYVXQ010000329.1:0-4288 GCA_043785025.1 Acetobacteraceae bacterium | reverse complement strand
GGTCGCCTCGGCGAGGCTCGCGCAGATCACGGTTGGAACGGCCGGCACGCCGAACGCCGCCAGCAACGCGAGACTTTCGGGTTCCGTCAGTTGCCGTCTGGGTAGTATGGGCGTAGGGCGCGTGACGGGATCGGGGATTGGCGCGGGCGGGCGCGTCAGTAACGCGCCGATCCCTTCCAACACGATGTCCATTTCAGTGAACACCTGCATGCCGTTTGTTTCATAAATCTCGCGTTCCGCGGCGGGAAGACCGCCGGGCGATACCACCAGGACCGGCCGCCCGCTTCGCTCTCGCGCCGACGCCATCGCGGCCCGGTAGGGATCGCCCTGCCACGGGTTCATCGAATGTAAAAGCGCCAGCACGACCGACACCTCGGGATCGTTCATGAGCAAGAACGGCACCTCGTTCGACCGCCGCATGCCGCCGAATATTCCGAGGTCCAGCGGATTGCCGATCCGCGAAAATAATTTCAGCGCGTCCAGACCCGCGCGTGTTTCCGTGGTCAGCGGCGCCAGTGGAACGCCCAACGCGGCGGCCCGGTCGGCGATCAACGAGGCGCCCGCGCCCGAGGTCGACAGCGCGCCGAGCTTGCCGGGATGGCGGCCGTACCGTGCCAGAAGCGCGCTGGCGGTCATCAGACCTTCCAGGGTCGAAACGACCGAAACGCCGCTGGTTTCCAGCAACGCGCGATAGGCCTGGGCGTTGCCCGCGAGGCGTGAGGAATGCGCGATCGCGGCGGCGGCCCCGGCCTCGGAGCCACCGATCTTCAATGCCACCACCGGCTTGCCCGCTTCGTGCGCCCGCGATGCCAAAGCGCGGAACCGGACACCATCTTCGAGGCTGTCGATCAGCAGCGCGATCACTTTGGTGGGCGGGTGAGAGATCGCGTAGTCCATGTAATCGAGCACCGACAAATCGGCTTCGTTCCCCGCCGAGGCGAACAGCGAAATGCCGCCGCCCGCCATCGCGAGACGGCCGGTCATCGCGTCGAACAGCGCGCCACTGTGTGAAAAGATCGCGACTCCGCCTGGACTGAGCCGCTTGGCGTGGGACGTGTTGAAGCCGATCGAAACCGGGTGATGCGCGTTGTAGATGCCGTTGCAGTTCGGACCGACGATGCGAATGCCGGCCTCGGCCGCGATCGCCTGCAATGCGCGTTGGCGTTCGGCACCGCCGGCATCCAGACTCTCCGCGTAGCCCGCCGATCCCACGATCGCGATTTTCACGCCCGCCTTGGCGCAATCTCGCAGCGCCTGAAGTGTGGCCTCGGCGGGGACGGCGAGGAACACGGCGTCGACCGGCTCGGGCACCGATGCGATGTCGGGATAACACGGAATGCCCTCGATGTCCGTCAACCGCCGGCTGATGCCATAGACGCCGCCGGTGAAACCGGTGTTCCGGATATTCGTGAGCACGATGTAGCCGTGCTTGGTGGTGTCGTCCGAGGCGCCGATCACCGCCACCGCGCGCGGGTGGAACAGCGCGTCCAGCGCCTCATTTTTGGTTGGCATGGATGGCTCTCCGGCGATGGATTTGACCCTGTCTCGCGCGGGGGACCATGGTTGGTCAATCAACCGCCAGGGGACCGGGTCATGGACGATGCCATTTTGTTGCGTGAAACCCGCGGTCACATTCGGATTTTGACCATCAACCGGCCCGAACGCATGAACGCGATGTCGCCGGAATTGTCCGACCAGTTGATTGACGCGTTCGTCGAAGGCGGCGCGGATCCCGATATTCGCGCGATCGTGCTGACCGCCGTGGGCGATCGGGCGTTTTGCGCCGGCGCCGATCTGAAAGCGCGCGCCGAGGCCGACGCGGCGGGTGGCGCGTTCCAACCGCTGCTGTCGCGGGTGCAACGCTATATTTTCGAGGTCATATACGAAACGATCAAGCCGACCATCGCGGCGCTGAACGGTCCCGCCGTCGCGGGCGGCTGCGAGCTCGCGCTGGCCTGCGATTTGCGGGTCGCCGCCGAACACACGCGGATGGGATTGCCCGAGGCCAAGCGCGGCAAGGGGGCGCATTTCGCCAATGTTATGCTGCCACGCATGATTCCGCCGGGTATCGCGTTCGAGATGCTGTATCTCGGCGAATATATCGGCATGGAGGAGGCGCGCCGTTGGGGGCTGGTCAACCGCGTCGTGCCGAAAGGTGAGGCGCTGGCTGAGGCTTTGCGGATGGCGGAGGCGATTTGCGAGAATGCCCCGGTGACCATCCGGCGTATGAAGGAAACGGCGGTGCGTGCCAACGGGGTGCCGTTGCCTCTGGCGTTGCGGCTGAATGAGGGCATCAGCCCGTATACCAGCGAGGATCGGGTTGAGGGTGTGCGGGCGTATGTGGAAAAGCGGGCGCCGGTGTGGACGGGGCGCTGAGCCGCCTGGCCGGCGGATGGTATCTGGGCTCCAGCCCAGACCCGCCAGGAAGGCGCCGCCCTCCTGGACCTCCCGTCAAGGGGCCATGCCTTTTGGCGGGAGGTTGAGGAGGCCCAATGGCCTCTGGGCCTTCTGGCGGGGTCCGGGGTGGAACCCAGATTCCCTCACCCAACCAGACGCGCGTAGGGTTGGTTGATGACAAAGCTTGCAATTCCGTGGTACGGTTTTTGGGTGCGCGGAACGCCTCCCTCATATGAACCAGCGCGTCTGCCGTAAGGAGACCCATGCGATGCGAGGGCCGCTCGAATTCCTGGACGCCTGGACGGCCCGCGGGCATGGCCGCCAAACCGTGCTGATGTGGATCGTCGCGGTTGGTACTCTGGCCGTGGTGGCCTGCGCCGTGGCCGGTATGACCTGGTATACCGCGCCGCCGCCGCGCGGGTAGGCGGTCTCCGCTGGCGCCGATCCGTCAGCCGGGCGCGTCCGCCATTGCCAAGGCGACCATGATTGGACGCGCGAGAGCCGCCGCGGCGGGTTCGATTGTCTCCGTCAAGGGGAACAAGTTCCGCACGCGACCTGCTCCTGGCGAAGGCGCGTAACGTATTTGGAACAATATTTTATACCCGGATCTCTCCGAAATCCGGGTATCGTTTTGGTTTTGCGCCCGCCGCCACGCCAACCCTGGGCGCGTATACCCGGATTTCTCCGAAATCCGGGTATCCTTTTGGTTTTGCGCCCGCCGCCACACCAACCCTGGGCGCGTATACCCGGATTTCTCCGAAACCCAGGTATACAAAGGTTTTTAATGACGGTGGGGAGACCTGGCGCGTCGGGTTTCAGGTATGCGAGCCGGCGCGCTCCAGGATCGCGCCGGGCAGAAAGACGCGGCGGACTTTCCAACGCATGTTGCGCAATTCCATCATGACGCGGATCGGTTCGGCCGATCCGGCGGTGCGCAGGCTGACGGTGAAAAGCGTCGGGTTCTGGAAGAAAGCCCATTCGAGAACGGCGTCATTGGGGTCGTCGTGAGTGGCGTCGTGGGACATGCCGTGGGACACGCCCTGGGACAAGGCGGCGACGGTTTCCGCGGTGACGGCCTGATCGACGGCGTTTCCGGCGATGCCACGGACGAAGCCGGCGCCGAAGGGCGGCAATTCACCGCTCGCGACATGGGTATCGGCGCCCGCATCCTCGAACGCCATGTCGCAGATGTCTTCTTTCAGGCCTTCCCGCACGGCATACCAATCGACCATCGTTTCAATGGTGGCGGCGTCGGCGTGGCGGATCGCGCTGTCGAGGCGCCAGAGGGTCGCGTAGGGGTAGGCGAAGTAAAATACCCCCAATCCCAATACCACGGTGATGGCTGGCCATCTGGTTCGCATGGTGCGCCCTTTATTTCATAGTGCGTCATTAGCATGGCGGGGTTGTGGCAGGCAGAAGTTTTTTTGTGACAAACTGTCAGGCTGATCAAGCGATTAGCGTCGCATACAAATGCGGATCCGTCGCACCTTCGGTGTTGAACGCCAAAACCCGGCTGTTGGTTCCCAACCCGAGCGTTTCGCGCGCGGTGGGATCGGCGAAGGCGAGGTCGCAGGCGGCGAGGCCGGCGGCACCGGATTCTCCGGACACAATATCGCGCGCCGCGAGTTTCCGCATCGTTTCAATGACGGCATCATCGGGGATCGCCATGAACGCCCATGCGGCGCGTTCGAGCTCTTGCCAGGCGAGCAGCGAGGGTTCGCCGCAGGCGAGGCCGGCCATGATGGTGTCGAGACCACCCTCGACCGGCGTGAGTTGGCCTTTTTGGGCGCTGGCGAGCAGGCAGGCGGCGTTATTGGGCTCGACGACGATCAGGCGTGGTGTGTCGGGGCCTGGCCAGCGGAGGCGTGATTGTGCGGAGACGGCGGCGGCG
>JAYVXQ010000328.1:0-4310 GCA_043785025.1 Acetobacteraceae bacterium | reverse complement strand
ATAATATCGCGTTTCGTATTCGATCTTCCCGCCGCGTTCCACCTCGGTCTCCACCCGGCCGAGCATCGCGAGACCAGGAAATTTCGGTTCGCCGGGATAACGTCGATCCGAGATCATCCAGTCAATATCATGACAAACCGTGTGACGCCGGTTCGCGATCCGGCCATTGCCGCCGTCCACCGTGCCGTGCTTATCGAACACCGTACCCGGCGGCGGGTTGGTGAACAGCATCGCCACCTCGGCGTGCGTGGCCGGCCAGTTCTCTTTCAGCGATAAAACGTAATCGCCGCCGCCATCGCGGATCGCCTGGGCGATCTTTGTCTGAGTTCCCATCGCATCGATCGTCACCAGAGCGCCCTTCAGATCCAGGTTCTTCAACAGCAAGGGAATCGCGGTGATTTCGTTGGATTTCTCCTCGCACGCCTGTTGTCCCAGAACGATCCGCTGTCCGGTGGCCCAGGCGGACACCATGTGCAAAGGCTTGCGCCCTTTCGCGCGATCGTGGCCGCGGCGGGAGGTTTTCCCATCAATCGCGATCAGTTCCGGTGCGCCGTCGCGCAGATCCTTCACCCAGTCCTGGAAGCAAACCTTGAACAGGTCCGCGTCGATGGCCGCGAACACGTCACACATCGTGTCGTGGCTCGGGATCCCGGGCAGATAGGGGAAGAAACGGCGGAGGAAGGCCTGATGCTGCTCACCCCAAAGCGTGACTTCCACGAAGTCATCGGCTCCGGCGATCGTCGCCGCCAGCGCCAACAAAAGGATTTATCTCAACGGATACAACACCTTGGCACACTGGCGCGGGTCTTTGAGGGCCGCGAAGTGGGTCAGGATGGAAGGGGGAACGGGCTCGGGCATGGGGGCCTCCGGTCATGAGGCTTTCCATCAATCGTATTTTTCACCGCGCCGGAATCTCCCAGGGGATTTTATTCAAGCGATTGCCCTGGTTTGTCCGCGATCGCATCCAATGACCGAAACGAGAAAACGTCCGGAACGCGTTGATGCCAGATCAAGTCTCGGGGCTCGACCAGATCGCCCATCCCAACCGGCCGCTGGTTCTGGCGGCTTGCCTCATGGCCACGTTCATGGCGGCCATCGAAAGCACCATCGTCTCCACCACCCTCCCGACGATCGTCGCGGACCTCGGCGGCTTCGATTTATTCAGTTGGGTCTTCACGATTTTCCTGTTGACCCAGGCCGTGAGTATTCCCATCTGTGGCCGCCTCGCGGATATGTTCGGACGCAACGCGGTGTTCTTCGCGGGTGTCGGTCTGTTCGTCACCGGCGCGGTGCTGTGCGGCTTCGCATGGGGTATGATCCCCCTGATTGGTTTTCGCGCGATCGAAGGTCTGGGCGCGGGCGCCGTGCAACCCATCGCCTCGACGATCCTCGGAGACATTTATTCACCATCCGAGCGCGCCCATGTTCAAGGCCTCGTCTCATCGGTGTTCGGTGTCTCGGCCGTGATCGGCCCGACCCTCGGCGCGTTCCTGATCCAACATGTGTCATGGTCGGTCGTGTTCTGGGTGAACGTCCCGATCGGGCTGATCGCCGCGATCATGGTCGGATTATGCCTGCGCGAAACGAACCAGCCGCGGTCACGGAAAATCGATTGGTTCGGCGCGTTCCTCACGCTGATGGCGGCGGGCGGCCTGACGCTCGTGCTGATCCAGGGCGGCCGGTGGCCGTTCATCACGAACGCCACAATCCTGGGCATCGCAGCGCTGGCCGCGATCTGGCTGATCGCGCATGAACGCACCACCGCGGCGCCAATGCTTCCGTTGGAGCTTTGGCGGCATAACCGCATTCTCGTCGCCGGTTCATTGGGAAGTTTCACCGCCGGAGCGATGATGATGGGCATCACCGCTTATTTGCCCGCCTATGTGCAAGGCGCCATGGGCCGCGGAGCGTTGGCCGGCGGTTCGGTTCTCGGCGCGATGTCCATCAGTTGGGCTGTTTCCAGCATCCTCGCCGCGCGCCTCATGGTGAAAACCAGCTACCGCCTCGTCGCCGTCCTCGGCGCGTCGGCGCTCATTCTCGGCTGCGTGATCCTCATCCTCGCTCCACCGTCCGCCGGACCAATCCCCGCCGCCATCGGGTCCTTCATCATCGGCACTGGCATGGGCGGATGCATGAGCGTCTTCATCGTCTCAATCCAGGCCTTGGTTCCGTGGCGGGACCGCGGCGCGGCGACGTCTTCCGCGATGTTCTTGCGCTTCATGGGGCAGATGATCGGGGTCAGCGCCTGCGGCGCCTTGCTGAACGCCACCATCCGGTCTGTTGGCCCAACCTCCGCTTACTCGATGGACAAACTGCTGGACGCCGCCGGACGGGCCACCCTGCCTCCGGCCGAGCTTGCTGTTCTCACCGACGTTTTCGCGACCGGCCTCCGCGGCGCATGGATCCTCGCCGCGCTTTTCGCATTGGGAGTGCTGCTGTTTTCATGTTTGCTGCCACCGCGTCTTAATCCGCGCAACCAGATCGTGCCGGACTGAGCCCCTCCGTCACCCGGGGTTGGTTCCCGTCAACTCCCGCCGCACGATCGCGGCGCCATCCACCAACGCCTTGAGTTTCCCGAACGCCACGTCGCGCGGCAAATATTTCATGCCGCAATCCGGTGCCGGAATCAGATCCGCCGCCGCCACATATTTCAGACCCGCGCGAATCCGGTCCGCGACCACCGCCGCGGTTTCGATGCCGGGATCACCCAGATCCAGCACACCCAGCATGATTTTCTTGCCGGCGAGATCTCGCAAAACACCCAGATCCAATTTCGGCTGCGCCGCCTCGATTGAAATCTGCCCCGCGATCGTATCCGCCAACTGCGGCAAAAAACTATACCCACTCGGCTTGTTCGCCACGACCGCCGCGTAACCGAAACAAAGATGGACGACCGTGGGCCCTTCAATTCCCTCCAACGCGCGATTGATTGCCTTAAGTCCATAGCGCGCCGCTTTCTCTGGCGCCGTCCGAACCCACGGCTCATCCAACTGCACGACATCGACGCCCGCGGCCTTCAGCGCCCGCAGTTCCTCGTTCACCGCGATGGCGTAATCCATCGCCAGTTCTTCTTCATCGCTATAAAACTCGTTGCGCGCCTGTTGCGTCAGCGTGAACGGGCCCGGCAAAGTGATTTTCATGCCACGCGTGGCATGCCGCAGCAGAAATTCCGTGTCCCGCACTTCCACCGGACCACGCCGGAGAATTTTGTCCACGACCCGGGGCACGGGCGTCACGCGGCCCGCCTGCGACCGGACTTCACCCGGCTGATCCGAATCAATTCCCTCCAATGCCAGCGCGAAACGATTGGAATAGCTCTCACGGCGGATCTCACCATCCGTCACGATATCGATACCCGCGCGTTCCATATCGCGGATCGCCAGGATCGTCCCGTCATCCTGAGCCTCCTCCAAAAGCCCAGGCTCGACGCGCCAGATGCCATGAGCGTGGACCCGGGGTACGCCATGGTGTTTCAACACCGCGCCATCGACCAGCCAGGACGGCTGAGGATAGCTGCCAACGACCGTCGTCGGCAGAAGATGCGTGGGATAGGACATGGTTTTCCTCCGAACCTGATCAATCCGCCGATCCACCCGCCGATCCACTGGCCGCCTTGGCCTGGGCCTCGCCAATGGTGCTAAATCGACGGCGATCACCCTCTCACGTCCCGGAGACATCCGCCATGTGGCCCATTCGATCCGCGCTGTTCGGTCCCGCCCATCGCCGGGACTGGGTTGGCAAGGCGATCCGTGTATCTCCAGGCGCCGCCGTTCTGGACATTGAGGATTCCGTCCCTCCTGAATTCAAACCCCAGGCGATGGGGTTCCTGAAATCCGAGATCACGGAACTGCAAGCCGCAGGCGTCGGCGCATTCGTGCGGATCAACCCGCTGCACTCAGGCGCGGCATTCGAACTCGCCGCCGCGGTCACCGGCGGCCTTACCGCGATCGTCCTGCCCAAGGTCCGCGCGGTGGACGACATCCGCCACCTGCACGACCTGATCAGCTACCACGAGGGGCGCGCCGGCCTCGAAACGGCACGGTCGGTATCCTGCCGCTGCCGGAGACGGCCGAGGGCATGCGCGACGTGAGCGCTCTGGCCGCCGCCAGCACGCGCGTCCGCGGCATTCATGGCCCGTTGAGCGGCCCGGTCTCAGGAGATTTCGCGCAAGCCTTCGGGTTTTGCGCCACGTCGGAAGGGGCCGAACAGTCTTATACCAACCCGCGTTGACGTTGACTCTTTGGGCGATAAAAAACTCCCTTGTTATCAAGATCATAGGCATGCGGCGAAGAGTCAACGTCAACGCGGGT
>JAYVXQ010000327.1:0-4324 GCA_043785025.1 Acetobacteraceae bacterium | reverse complement strand
CCCCAACGACGCGGCACGCCTGCGCCACGACGCCGGCCTCGCACATGAAGCGCGCGTCCCCACCGTCGCCACCGGCGACGTGCTGTATCACGCGCATGGCCGCCACATCCTCCAGGACGTCCTCACCTGCATCCGCGAAAATATAACCATCGACGACATCGGCCACGCCCGCGACCGCGACGCCGACCGCTATTTGAAACCGCCCGCCGAGATGGCCCGCCTTTTCGCCCACCACCCCGGCGCCATCGAACGCACGATGGAAATCGCCGACCGCTGCCGCTTCTCCCTCAACGAACTCCGCTATCAATACCCGCACGAGGTCCGCCTCCAAGGTCTCACCGCCCAACAATCCCTGATCCAAAAAACATGGGCTGGGGCCGCCAACCGCTATTCCAACGGCGTGCCCGATGACGTCAAACGGCAACTTAATCACGAACTCGATCTGATCGCTCATCTCGACTACGCGCCGTATTTTCTCACCGTCGACGCCATCGTCCAGTTCGCCCGCTCGCGCCACATCCTCTGCCAGGGCCGCGGGTCCGCCGCCAATTCCGCGGTGTGTTACGTGCTCGGCATCACCTCGATCGACCCAACGCGCAGCGGTCTGCTGTTCGAACGCTTCATCAGCGCCGAGCGCCGCGAACCGCCCGACATCGACGTCGATTTCGAACATGAACGGCGCGAGGAAGTCATCCAATGGATCTACGACACCTATGGCCGCGACCGCGCCGCCCTCTGCGCCACCGTCATCCGCTATCGCGGCCGCGCCGCCGTGCGCGATGTCGGCAAGGCGATGGGCCTGCCCGAGGACCTGACCGGCGCGCTGTCGGCGCAAATCTCCCACTGGGGCAGTGACGGTTTGGACGACGACCGCGCCGCCGAACTCAATCTCAACCTCGACGACCGCCGTCTGCGCCTGACCATCGATCTGGCGAAAACCCTGATCGGCTTCCCGCGCCATCTGTCGCAACACCCCGGCGGCTTTGTGCTGACCGAAAACCGCCTCGACGATCTCGTCCCGATCGAGCCCGCCGCGATGGTCAACCGCCAGGTCATCGAATGGGATAAAGACGACATCGATACGTTACGATTCATGAAGGTCGACGTGCTCGGCCTTGGCATGTTGGGCTGCCTGCGCCGCGCGTTCGATCTGCTACAAAAACATAAAAACCACAGTCTGGACCTTGCCTCCATCCCGCCCGAGGATCCGCCGACCTATGCCATGATCCGGAAAGCTGACACGCTTGGCACGTTCCAGATCGAATCGCGGGCGCAAATGTCGATGCTGCCGCGGCTAAAGCCCAGGACGTTTTATGATATCGTTATTCAGGTGGCGATCGTCCGGCCGGGCCCGATCCAGGGCGACATGGTGCATCCCTATCTGCGCCGCCGCGAGGGCCTGGAAACCGTCGAATACCCCACCCCCGAGCTCCGCCGCGTCCTCGAAAAAACCCTGGGTGTGCCGCTATTCCAGGAACAGGCAATGCAAATCGCCATCATCTGCGCGGGCTTCACACCCGGTGAGGCGGATCAACTCCGGCGCAGCATGGCGACCTTTAAATTCACTGGTGGTGTCAGCCATTTTCGCGACAAGATGATCAACGGCATGATCGAACGCGGCTACGCACGAGACTTCGCCGAGCAAACCTTCTCCCGCATCGAGGGCTTCGGCAGCTATGGATTTCCCGAAAGCCACGCCGCGAGTTTTGCGCTGATCGCCTATGCCTCGTCCTGGCTGAAATGCCACCACCCCGATGTGTTCTGCTGCGCGCTGCTGAACGCGCAACCCATGGGTTTCTACGCCCCCGCGCAAATCGTTCGCGACGCGGAACTACACGGCGTGGCGATCCGGCCTGTCTCCGCCGATGTCTCGGTCTGGGATTGCACGCTGGAACCAAACGGCCGTTTCCATGCCGTGCGCCTTGGCTTGCGCATGGTCAAAGGCCTCAACGCCGATCACGCCGACGCCATCATCGGCCACCGCTCATTGCCTTATCGTTCCATCGCCGATCTGCACCGCCGCGCCGGCGTGCCCGTCGCCGCCCTCGAACGCCTCGCCGAGGCCGACGCCTTCCACGCTCATGCGCAAGACCGCCGTCAGGCCCTGTGGACCATTCGCGGCCTGTCCGACACGCGCCTGCCGCTGTTCGACCACGCCGATACGATCGAGCCCGCGACAGCCCTCCCCGCGATGACCCCGGGACGCGCGGTGGTGGAGGATTACCGCGCCACCGGCCTCAGCCTGCGCAACCATCCCGTCTCGTTCCTCCGCCCCATGCTGACCGGGCGCCAGATCACCCCCTGCGCCGATCTGGTGCGACGCCGCGACGGCTCCCGCCTCACGGTCGCCGGTCTCGTTCTGGTCCGCCAACGTCCCGGCAGCGCCCGCGGCGTGCTGTTCGTCACGATCGAGGATGAGACCGGCCACGCCAACCTCATCGTCTGGCCCTCGGTGTTCGACGCTCAGCGCAAGACCCTGCTCACCGCCTCGATGCTGTCCTGCCGCGGCAAAGTGCAAAAAGAAGGCGAGGTCATCCACGTCATCGCCGAGGAGATCACCGACCTGTCGGCGCAACTACGGTCCGTCGGCGACGAAACTCGCGCGATGCGCCTCATGACCCGTGACTTCCGCTGATTCAGCGACAGGCAGAGGCCCGGAATACTCATCCATGATCTCGCGCGTGGGACCATCGGCGCGAATGCGGCCTTTCTCCAGCCAGATCACCCGCGTGCACCATTCCCGCACGATCATGTCGCTGTGCGTCGACAACACCAGGATATCGGCGGCGCGCACCATATCCTCCAGCCGCGCCCGCGCCTTGTCCATGAACGCCGCGTCGCCCGCCAGAAACCATTCGTCCATCAGCAGAATCCGCGGCCGGATCGCCGTCGCCAGCGCGAACCCCAGCCGCACCACCATGCCCGCCGAGTAAATCCGTACCGGTAAATCAATGAAATCGGACAATTCAGCGAACTCGATGACATCCTCTTCCAGCCGCGCCACCATCGACTTCGACAGTCCGTTATACAGCCCGCGCAGCATGATGTTCTCGCGGCCCGTCAGTTCCAGGTTCATGCCCAGACTGGGATCCAGCAGCGCGTTCAGCGTGCCATGGATCCGCACAAGGCCCTCGACCGGCTCATAAATCCCCGCCAGCGTGCGCAGCAACGTCGTCTTGCCCGCGCCGTTCGATCCAACGAGACCCAGACGCTCCCCGCTGACCAGATTGAAATTGATATCGCTCAACGCGCGCACCACGACGCGATGCTGCTGATCCTCGGCGAGGCGGCCCGACGCCGCCGACACCATCAGCTTCTTCAGGCTGCGCGAATTACCATGATACAGCGGAAACAACACCGACAGTCCGCTCGCGGTGATCGAGGCTGGGCTGGTCATTCGATCAGATCCAAAACGCGATCCGCCCGCGGGCGCGCATGAAGAACAGCCAGGACACGCCGCACAAAATGGCGCTGTAGACCAAAGCGCCGACCCAAACGAGCAGCGGCGCGGCCTCGCCCAACAATGGCGCGCGAACAATTTCCAACATGTCATAAAACGGGCTCAACGGCAGCCAAACCGCTCCTGGGCCCAACTGCTCGGGCTTCCAGATCACCGGCGTCAGAAAGAACGCGATTTGCATGACACTGTTGACGATCGGCAGGATGTCGCGGAAGCGCGCGCAAAATCCGCCCAGAAGCAACGACAGCGCCAGGGCGTCGATGCACCAGATCGGCAACGCGGGTAAAACCAGCAGTGCGTGCCAGCCCGGCCAGACCGAGAAGATCGCGAACACCACGACGACAACGAAAATATTATGCGCCATCACCAGAACGTTCCGCACAAGAATACGGATCGCGAACAGAAAGAACGGCATGCGGACGGAGCGGATGACCATCTCCGACTCGGTGAACGCGAGGCAGGAATCATTCACCAGCGCCGCCAGAAATCCCCACAAGACCTGCGACAGCGCCAGAAACGGCAGATAATCCGACACGTTCATCTTGAACAGCGCCGAATACAGAAACCCCAGCGAGCCCACCATCACGCCGGTGGAGATCGTCAGCCAGAACGGGCCCAACATCGATCCGCGATAGCGCAGCTTGATGTCCAGCCATCCCAACGACCACGCCAGCCGCCTCAGGCGGATCCCATCGCGCAAATCCGCCACGGCGAAACGATGCCGCGCCTGATCGGTCAACCCCGAGGCGAATTCGAGATCCCGTTCCCGCGCGGCGTCTGATACCTGAATGGTCATGATGCGCGCGGCACTAGCGCATCGGTTCCCTCGCGGCAACGGGGCTTTGCCCAGGATCTCATCGGGAG
>JAYVXQ010000326.1:0-4353 GCA_043785025.1 Acetobacteraceae bacterium | reverse complement strand
CCATGCGGCGGGCTTTCTTGATGAAACCGCTGACCGCGCGGATGGCGACCGGCAAATCCTTGGGCCCGATCACGACCAGCGCGACGCCGGCGATCAGGGCGATTTCCGACCACGCGAAATCGAACATGGGGGCGAACAGATCCTTGGGGCAGTGACGCCGCCCTCTTAGAGCAATAACGCCGCGACAGGAAACGCACCGCGTTTCATAGGTTGTGAAATCGCGGTGATGAAATGGCCCGGCAAACGGTCGTGTCTCAGTTTGAAGTCCGGCTCCGGCCCGCTCCCCCGCCCGCGACCCATGTCATTATAATCGTGGGTGCCCGGGCGGCGGAGCGGGCCGGAGCCGGACTTTCTTTTTCAAACTGAGACACTATACCCGGATCACTCAGAAATCCGGGTATCGTTTTGGTTTCGCGCCCACCGCCACGCCAACCCTGGGCGCGTATACCCGGATTTCCACGAAACCCGAGTATACCCGGCAAACACCGTCCTTGAGCGTAACGCCCCGATCGAAAAGCCGCCACGTGCCCTGGGCGATCAAAAATCCCGCACGTCATACCAGCCGCCTTGGCCCATCGAAGACGGGTCAACAATAACCTCCGTTGGTATATCCAAACTCCCGCGGACACCGGGTATGCCGCGCGCGGAGATGCTGTGGCGGCGCGCGCGAAACGAGAATAAACTCCGGACTCCGAAGGGGCCTGGCCCAGGTCCTCTCGCCATGAGGGACCACCCCCAACCCGCCTCATAAACTCCAGTGCGGCTCAGGCTGACAGGGGAGCGTCAAAAAAAACCTCGCGCCCCACTGGCCGAATCCAAGCCGTATCCATAAAATGCCCACCACGGCGCCGCGAATCGGCCGATACCCCGTCAAACCGGACAAACCGGTTGCGCGGCGTGCGGTAATGCACGCGCGGCCGAGCAGTATTTCGTACGTCACAACCAAGGAAAACACCATGTCAAAAGCCTTTCTCGCACAGGTACTGAAAGAATCCGTTGAACTCACCGGCGCCGCCGCCAACCGCGCGGCGGGCGATCTGATGGACTCGATCGTCCGCGAGCTGAAAAAGAACGGCAAATTCACCCTGCCAAGCTTCGGCACTTTCACCGTGCGCAAGACCAAGGCGCGCAAGGGCCTGAACCCCCGCACCGGCGAATCCATCAAGGTCAAAGCCGGTAAGACAGTGCGCTTCAAAGCCTCCCCCACCCTGAAGAAGACGGTCTGACCCAGCCCGACACCCAATCCGGCCGGGACAATCCACCCCGGCCGGATGGAAACGTCACGCGCCACCCGCTGGCCGGCATTCTCGTGATCGGATTGGGCACGCTGGTGGTGCCGTTCGATTCGTCGGTGAACGTCGCCTTCCCCCACATCATCCGCGGCTTCGACCTGCCGATCCCCGCGATCCAATGGGTCGTGATCGCCTACACCCTCACTTACGCCGCCCTCACCCTCGTTTTCGGCCGCGCCGGCGACATCCTCGGCTACCGCCTGGTGTTTCAGATCGGCAATTGTGTCGGAGCCGCCGGCTTCCTCGCCTGCGCTGCCGCGCCCTCCTACGGCTGGCTGCTCGCCGCCCGCGTTCTGCAAGGCGTCGGCGCCGCCCTCGCCCTCAGTTGCGGACCCGCTCTGGCGACCGGGCTCTACCCCGAGGCACAGCGCACCCGCGTCATCGGCATGTACACCATGATGTTCGGCATCGGCGCCGCCCTCGGCCCGTTGCTGGCCGGGGAGCTGGTTCAGGCCTTCGGCTGGCGCGCCGTCTTCTGGTTCCGCGCGCCCATCGCCCTCCTCGCCTTCCTCCTCACCTGGGCGCTGATCCCCGCCTCGACCATGGCGGCCGCCCCAGGTGCGGTTCCTGGGGCCGATCGCCGTTTCGACGCCATCGGCGCGGGATTGCTGGTCCTGGCGATCTCCCTGCTGCTGCTCAGCCTCAATCAACTGCGCGGCGCGGCCCATGCCCCCTTCGTCATCGCCGCCATCCTCACCGCCGTCACGACATGGGCGTTCATCCGGCGGGAGCTGACGACCCCCGCCCCGATCCTGAATCTGAGGTTTTTCCGCGACCCCGACTTCGCTTTGGTGATCGCGTCACAGGCGCTGCTGAACCTCGCGGGGTTCTCGATCATGTTGCTGGTGCCGTTTTATCTGGATCGCTTCGGCGCGCTGTCGGTGCCGATGGGCGGCCTGGTGCTGGCCAGTTCGCCCGCCGGGATCATCCTGGCGGGTCCCATGGCCGCCCGCTTCACCCGGCGCCTCAAACCCCGGCAACTGGCGCTGGCCGGCGCCGCCTGCATGGCCATCGCGCAAATCGCCATCGGCACCGCGGGCGATCCCGCGCATATCCCCCTGCTGGTTGTCACGATGGCGCTGCAAGGTTTCGGTCTGGGATTGTTTCAGGTCGCGTGCTTCGACATCTCCATCGCCACCATCCCCGCCGCCGACCGCGGAGTCGCCGGCGGGCTGGTCATGATGACCCGCACCGTCGGCGTGGTGACCGGTGCGACACTGCTGATGCTGGTGTTCCAGACCCTGCGCGGCGCCGCCACCGCCAATGGCCTGCCCGACACCGCCGCGTTCCTGATCGGCTTTCAGGGCGCCTTCCACATGGCGTCCGTTTTGCCGGTACTGGTCGTGCTGGCGGCGTGGTGGCGCGGTTGGGCGCGTGGCTGACCCGTTTCAACGGCGCTTTCACCGGCTGGCGTGTTCGCCAGAATCCCGCGTTTTCGCATGGTCCCCGGTGGAATCCCGCGATATACCTGGGTTTCGGAGCAATCCGGGTATAGGATGGACAATGAAGGACATAACGTTGACGCATGTCAGGTGACCTGCCCTTGTTCGGCGTGATCGCCGCCGGCACGCCGCTTCGCGTGGTCGGCGACGTGCATGGTGACGCCACCGCCTTCGCCTATGCCGCCGCCACCGACCGTTTCGTCATTCAATTGGGCGATCTGACCGATTACGGACCGAACAGCGCCGCGACCCTGCGCATCATGTTCGACCTGATCGACCGCGGCCGCGGCGTGTTCCTGTTGGGCAACCATGACCTGAAACTGGCCCGCGTCCTCGCCGGTCACGCCCGTCCCGATCCCGTCGTGCTCGAAACGATCGCGCAGTTGGACGAAGCCCAGAAACAACGCGTGATGCACGAGGTCGCGCGCGCCCCCGGCTGGTTGCGCCGCGACAACGCCTTTATGGTGCATGGCGGCTTCCATCCCGCGATGCTGACCGGCCCCCCGCCCGATCACGGCCTGCATCGCGCCGAGGGTCCCCTCGCCCGCGCTTTGTTCGGCGAGCCGACCGGACGCACTCAACGCGATGGTTTCCCCGAGCGCAGCCTGCGCTGGGTTGACCACATTCCTCTGGGCCTCACGGTCTATTGCGGTCACGACCGCCGCAGCACCGACGGGCGCCCCTATACGCGTACTGGACTTGGCGGAGGCTCCGCCGTGTTCCTCGATACCGGCGCCGGCAAAGGCGGGCATCTGTCCTGGATCGATCTGTAACCGGCGCGAAATCTCAGGGTGTCAGATTGTTCCTGAGTGTTGCCGCCACGGAGTCCCGGTATGCTAAAGAATTTTGGTTTCATTCTCGGCAGAAGTTCGAATTTTCGCGCGCCCGCGATCCCGGTGAACCGGTTGGATCGTGTCAATTCGTCGCTGAAACGCCGCCTCGATGACGATATCGAGGAAGTGTTCAGCCGCGCGCTGGCCGGAAACGATCTGGAATCGGCGTCAGACCTGCTGGCGCTGATGGAAAAATGGCATGTCCGCCGTCAGATTCGTTACGGCCGCGAACGCCGTATCAGCGGTGCCGGCGTCCAACGCGCCCGCCGCGAACTGGATAAGCTGACCGCCGCGCAGTCCGTCCGCGGCAAGACGTCGGCCCAATCAGCCCATCCCGGCTGAAACACAGGTCACGCCAGCCGGACAACGACGCGCGGGTGAAGCCTTCGTAAGCCCGGAACTCCGAAAATATCTTGCAAGGAACATCGCGTATCGTGGGTCACCTGAATAAAGCCGAAAGCGGATCGAGATGCCCGCCGAAACCATGACCAATGGCGTTTTCCGCGCACCAACGCGATCGGAAACCAGTCTGGAGCGTCATCCGATCAGCTGGCCACACCGGATCGGATAAAGATGCTCGCCAAAACAAATACCCAGAGCGCGATCGTCTGAAGTTGAACCAACTTCGGACGTGAATCGCCCTCTGAAATTTAACAAACGTGGACCTTGATCGCGTCAACCTGACGCGATCAAGGTCTAGAGCGGGTTCCGTGAGCCAACGCGATCGGAAACCACTCTAACGGGAGCCGCGCCATGCTGAAATTGAGATCTTTGTTCGAATCCCGT